>NZ_CALPCM010000006.1:0-118481 GCF_943193015.1 Hominisplanchenecus murintestinalis | reverse complement strand
TGTTCTATCCCTTGTTTTACTGTTTTAAGGTCGATGTAGTTGTACATCTGTTCTTTGAATTTCACTCTCCAGAACTTCGGAAACTTCTTTTCCTCAGTCATGGATGGTCTCTCTCAAGACCTTGTCTTCATGAACTTTCAAGGTTGTTTCACTGTTCAATTATCAATGTCCTCTGCTTTAAGTCAGCTTACAAATATTATCATAATTTCCATTTCTTGTCAACTACTTTTTTATTTATTTTTTGACTTAAACGGAGAAGGAGGGATTTGAACCCTCGCGCCGCTGTTAACGACCTACTCCCTTTCCAGGGGAGCCCCTTCGGCCAGCTTGGGTACTTCTCCATAGCTGCTCTGATTTTTCAGAAACAAATGAAATTATACATCTAAACTAGATATAGCGGAGAGGGTGGGATTCGAACCCACGCGCCCTTGCGGACAAACGGTTTTCAAGACCGCCTCGTTATGACCACTTCGATACCTCTCCAATTGCAATCAGCAAAGAGAATATTACCATTGAGACGTGTTTTTGTCAATACCCTTTTTCAATTTTATTAAAGTTTTTTTTAGAATTACAATACATAGTCCAATCCGGATGGGGATAAAGATAAATATGTACTAATAAAAGTACATATTTACTCCTGCCTTTGCCTGTATTTAGACTGTTTGATGTATTGCACATTGTCCGTATTCGCATTCCATGTCCTGTATTTCTTCATCCATTGGAATATCTTCAATCCCAGCACCAAAATAATAGATACCTGCTTATCATCTCCGTTTTCTCATATTCATAGATTACAATTTTAAGTAAAAAGTATTTAGAATTTCGCTCAACGATTCATCCATGTGGGGTATTTTTGTAATGACTATCAGCATGAAAACATTGCTTGCTTCCATGCCGACTTCACTGACCTCGGCTATCAAGGCTCTGATTATCTGCTTTAAGCGTTTCCTCTCAGCTTCACATCTGTCTTTCATCCTATTCTATCTATCTCTGCTTTATAGATAACTCGCATTGGAGCTTTAATTCTTTAAATTTTAATGCAAAAAAGGGCCGATACTTCGATAGATTATTCATCTACTTTCGCAACTGCCTCTTCTTATCATTGAGTACAAAAAACTAAGCTCCTTCGCAATGAGCTATTCCTAATTCCATAATGCTCTCCTTACTTGTCAGTGCTTTCTTCCGGCAAAAGCAGATTATAAGGATAACAAGACAAAAATAAGCCCACTCATAACATAGGTCATCTGACAATTGTATGAATGCCCTTAATCCTTACAAGCAGAAATGCTTCTCTCTCATTTCTTAATTTTATCCTTCTTTCCCATGCTCCATATTAACTATAATTCCTTCTGCAAGCTTTTGTAATTCTTCCACTTCCTCCCGAGTTACGGAGTCCAGTTCCGCATCTGGATACGGATATCTTACCGGTTTACAGATACTCCATATAAAAGTCAACAACACACCTGCTAACAGTCCTATCTCAACAATACTTCCGAATGCTTCTTTCCATACACTGTTTCCGGGAAGATTTGAAGATACTATTGCTGTCAGTACTGCAAATCCATATGCTGCACAAGAAAAACCTGCAAAAAAACGAGCCTTCATCTGGCTAATTTTGTTTTGTTTTGTTCTTTTATTATTCATACTTTCTTATTTTCTCATTTACTTCTTTCATGATGAGGTCTTAAACATAAATATCCATTTTTTACTTATTTATTATTTACACCTATTATATTTTTCTTTTTACTACATAATACCTTATAATATTTAAAAATCAATAGCAAAAATCGGATAAATAAGTATAAATAAAAAATGGCAAAAGACTGTTTTTATTCTGCCATTTTTTGCCATATTAGGAGCTAATCTGATTTTTTATTAACTAAAAAAAGAGCCTTCCAGTTTCCTGGAAAGCTCTTACATTTAATGGACTCTAATTACTCAATGATAGTAGCCACACGACCAGATCCAACAGTTCTACCACCCTCACGGATAGCAAATGTAAGACCCTGCTCCATAGCGATAGGATGAATCAGTTCGATTGTCATCTCTACGTTATCGCCAGGCATGCACATTTCTGTACCAGCCGGAAGCTCGATAACACCAGTTACGTCAGTTGTTCTGAAGTAGAACTGCGGACGATAATTGTTGAAGAATGGTGTATGACGACCACCCTCGTCTTTTGTCAGAACGTATACCTGAGCGGTAAATTTTGTATGGCATTTGATTGTGCCTGGTTTAACAAGAACCTGCCCTCTTTCGATTTCCTCTCTCTTAACACCACGAAGCAGTGCACCGATGTTATCACCAGCCTGACCTTCATCAAGGAGCTTACGGAACATCTCGATACCTGTTACAGTTGTCTTCTTAACTTCTTCTTTGATACCAACGATTTCAACTTCTTCGTTTACATGCAGAACACCACGCTCTACTCTACCAGTTGCAACAGTACCACGTCCTGTAATAGTAAATACGTCCTCAACCGGCATCAAGAACGGCTGATCTGTAGCACGCTTCGGATCCGGAATCCACTCATCAACAGCAGCCATCAGCTCCATAACTTTGTCGCCCCACTCACCGTTCGGATCTTCCAGTGCTTTCAGCGCTGAGCCCTGGATAATCGGTGTATCATCACCCGGGAACTCATACTCGTTCAACAGCTCACGGATTTCCATGTCTACCAGTTCAAGCAGCTCCTCGTCATCTACCATATCGCATTTGTTCATGAATACTACGATGTAAGGAACGCCTACCTGACGGGAAAGAAGGATGTGCTCTTTTGTCTGAGCCATAACACCGTCTGTAGCTGCAACTACAAGAATAGCGCCGTCCATCTGAGCCGCACCGGTAATCATGTTCTTAACGTAGTCAGCATGCCCTGGACAGTCAACATGTGCGTAATGTCTGTTATCTGTCTCATACTCAACGTGTGCAGTAGAGATTGTGATACCACGTTCTCTCTCTTCCGGAGCCTTATCGATATTCTCGAAGTCTGTAGCTGTATTACCTTCTACCCTCTGAGAAAGCACTTTTGTGATAGCAGCTGTCAGGGTTGTTTTACCATGGTCAACGTGACCGATGGTACCAATATTACAATGTGGTTTCGTTCTTTCAAATTTAGCTTTAGCCATTTTGAATGTCCTCCTTGATAAATATACGCCTTTTCGGCTTTTTTGATTTCATTAAACTACATAGGCTATCTCTGATTATATTTCAAATCAGAGAGTTTTTCAAGCCTAATTTTCATAATAAATGCCATTTTTTAAGGCATCATCGCCCTTTTTATTATTTGGACTTTGCACTCAGGACTTTTTCCTGTACAGACTTTGGAACCGGCTCATATTTCTCAAAGAACATAGAGTAGTTGCCGCGTCCCTGTGTCTTAGAACGCAAGTCTGTAGAATATCCAAACATCTCAGCCAGCGGCACATAACCACGAACGATTTTTCCGCCGCCGATATCATCCATACCCTCAATACGTCCACGGCGTGAGTTGATATCACCGATAACATCACCCATGTACTCTTCTGGCATAGTTACTTCTACTTTCATAATCGGCTCAAGCAGAATAGCATCGCCCTTCTTCATAGCATCTTTGAATGCCATAGAACCTGCGATATGGAATGCCATCTCACTGGAATCGACTTCATGGTAAGAACCATCGTATACATTTGCATGTACACCCAATACAGGGAATCCACCGAGGATACCAGCCTTTGCAGCCTCTTCAATACCTTCTCCGACTGCCGGGATGTACTCTTTCGGAATCGCACCGCCGACAACGGTAGACTCGAACTTGAAGGTCTCTTCGCCGTTCGGATCCATCGGTTTGAAAACAACCTTACAGTGTCCATACTGTCCACGTCCGCCGGACTGCTTTGCATACTTGCTGTCCACCGTAACTTCTTTTGTAAAAGTCTCTTTGTAAGCAACCTGCGGTGCGCCTACATTTGCCTCTACTTTAAACTCACGGAGCAGACGGTCTACGATGATCTCCAGGTGCAGCTCACCCATACCTGCGATGATGGTCTGTCCCGTCTCATGATCTGTATGAGCACGGAATGTCGGGTCTTCCTCCGCCAGCTTCGCAAGAGCTTCACCCATCTTGCCCTGTCCGGCTTTCGTTTTAGGCTCAATAGCCAGCTCGATAACCGGCTCTGGGAACTCCATGGACTCCAGAATTACCGGATGCTGCTCGTCGCAGATGGTATCACCTGTAGCTGTCAGCTTAAATCCAACTGCTGCAGCAATATCGCCAGAGTATACTTTATCCAGCTCTGCTCTCTTATTCGCATGCATCTGAAGAATACGTCCTACACGCTCTTTCTTTCCTTTTGTTGAATTCAGTACATAAGAGCCTGAATTCAATGTTCCTGAATAAACACGGAAGAACGCCAGTTTTCCAACAAACGGGTCAGCCATAATCTTAAATGCCAAAGCAGAAAACGGCTCCTCATCTGAAGAATGTCTCACTGTCTCATTTCCATCCAGGTCTGTTCCCTGGATATCCGGTACGTCTGTCGGTGCCGGCATAAACTCAATAACTGCATCCAGAAGCTTCTGGACGCCCTTGTTTCTGTAAGCAGTACCGCAGCATACAGGAACTGCCGCACACTCACAGGTTCCTTTCCTTAAAGCAGCTTTCAGTGCCTCTACAGACGGTTCTTCCCCTTCCAGGTACTCCATCATCAGATCATCATCCAGCTCGCAGATTTTCTCTACAAGCTCTGTATGATACAGTTCCGCATCGTCTGCCATATCTTCCGGAATATCTACGATAGAGATGTCCTCACCCTTATCATCGTTGTAGATATATGCCTTCATCTCAAACAAATCAACGATTCCTTTGAATTCATCTTCTTTGCCAATTGGAAGCTGGATACAGATTGCGTTTTTGCCCAATCTTGTCTTAATCTGCTCTACAGCTCCATAAAAATCTGCACCCAGGATATCCATCTTATTGATGAATGCCATACGCGGTACATTATAAGTGTCAGCCTGACGCCATACATTCTCTGACTGTGGCTCAACACCGCCCTTTGCGCAGAATACGCCTACAGCTCCGTCAAGTACACGCAGGGAACGCTCAACCTCTACGGTAAAGTCAACATGTCCTGGCGTATCAATGATATTGATACGGTGCTCCAATGCGCCCGGCTTTGCCTTGCAGTTTTCCTGCAAAGTCCAGTGACAGGTCGTAGCGGCTGAAGTAATTGTGATACCTCTTTCCTGCTCCTGCTCCATCCAGTCCATAGTAGCAGTGCCTTCATGAGTATCACCGATTTTGTAGTTTACACCAGTATAATAAAGGATACGCTCTGTCGTTGTGGTTTTACCCGCGTCAATATGAGCCATGATACCAATATTCCTGGTTCTCTCTAATGGATATTCTCTTCCAGCCAAGGTCTTTTCCTCCTATAACATTAGAAGCGGTAATGCGCAAATGCCTTGTTCGCTTCTGCCATTTTATGCATATCTTCTTTCTTCTTCACGGATGCGCCTGTATTGTTAGCGGCATCCATGATTTCATTTGCAAGCCTCTCCTGCATTGTTTTCTCGCCTCTTTTACGTGAAAACAATGTCAGCCAGCGAAGAGCCAGAGCCTGACGCCTGTCAGCCCTTACTTCGATGGGCACCTGGTAAGTAGCTCCACCGATACGTCTTGCTTTAACTTCAAGTACAGGCATGATATTATTCATAGCCTCTTCAAAAACTTCGATCGCCGGCTTACCGGATTTCTCTTCAACTCTGCTAAATGCTCCGTATACGATTTTCTGTGCAATCCCCTTCTTACCATCTAACATGATGTTATTGATAAGCTTGGTAACCACTTTATTATTGTACAGCGGATCTGCTAAAACGTCTCTTTTCTGAGTATGTCCTTTACGTGGCACGGTACTTCCCTCCTTAACTATTGTTGCGGTCCTGCCGCATTGATTAAATCATCGGTACTCACAATGTGTCGTTCTACTTTGTGTGCATGCTGGGACTTCTATATCAACCTGCAACCACCTGGCGAATATATCATCCGGCACAACCATAGTTCTGTTAGTGATACGATTTTATGAAAATTTACTTCTTAGCGTCTTTCGGTTTCTTAGCGCCATATTTGGAACGTGCCTGCCTTCTCTTTGCAACGCCTGCCGTATCCAGAGTTCCACGGATGATGTGGTAACGGGTACCTGGCAAGTCTTTTACCCTTCCCCCACGAATCAGCACAACGCTATGTTCCTGAAGGTTATGTCCCTCACCCGGGATATAGCTTGTCACTTCAATTCCATTGGAAAGACGGACTCTGGCAATCTTTCTAAGCGCGGAGTTCGGCTTCTTTGGTGTTGCAGTCTTTACTGCGGTACATACCCCCCTCTTCTGTGGTGAAGATACGTTCGTGCTTCTCTTCTGCAGGGAGTTAAATCCTTTTTGAAGCGCCGGTGCAGTAGATTTCTTTTCAGAAGTCTGACGTCCTTTTCTTACTAACTGATTAAATGTTGGCATTCCTATTCACCTCCTGTTAGAATGTGGTTGCTTTAAATGTCAATTTTATGTGTGCAAAAAAAATGTGTTCACACACACTTTTTCATTATACGTATCCCACTATGCCCTGTCAAGGGCTTTTCTACTGTTTTTTATCCTGTTTTTTATCAAATAAAGTAACAGTTCAGCCTTCGGATTCACTGTTACGGAATCCAGCCCATTTAAAGTTTGCTGTTCGCAAAGGGCTGGATTCTCTGGCTGAATTTACGCATTCTCATGGACTTTGCAGCAGGTGCAAAGTCCTGGGCTGAACTGTTACCAAATAAAAACTATTTTCCGCGTCATATTTCGCTCTGTGAAACGTTTTTAATTAACAGGGAGTATTTTTTATGATACTGCACAAATTTCTGCAAGGCTCGGTGCGGATTGGTATCAAGAGTACGGAGTACTGTCTCTGTTTCTACCAGTCCCGTAACATTTTTATGCAGGTATTCGGAATAGCTGCTCCACCAGTAGTCCTGTATTCTCTCAGCATATCCCCTGGCCAGCATATGAATATAGCAACAGTATTTCAGCGTATCTTCACTGCCGCAGAAAACCATACGTTTACTCACGGTTTCTACCTCTTCCTTCCCGCAGGGATATAGGGAAAGATAGCTTTCCTGCAGTTCCTGTGCCATGGCATCCGAAGTCTGTCCAATACCGCTGTCTTTAAGAGGGTGCAGCAGAAAATGCGCTTCCTGGTCCAAAATACAGAATGCATATACACGAAACCTGACTTTTTCCCTTATCCGCAAGAGCCGGTTAAGAAACTGCTTTTTCACCCGTTCGTCTGCCAGCCACCACGTCCTTTTGCTGCCCCGAAAAATCAAATAATGAAAATCGCCTTCTATTTTTGTATACGACATAAATATCCTTCCTCCCAATTTTTGTATGGATGCAAAACAAAACGCCGGCTTTCGTCTTACATTTATTTTAAGACATTTTTCTTCAATATTCAACATATTTTTCTTTATGCCCCGCATCGAAACGCAAAACGCGTATATTCCGGAAGGACTTTTTTCTATTATCCTATTTTCTAAAAAATGCAACATTTTGTCGCATACAAAAGAACAGGCAAAACAGTTCTTTATCTGTTCTGCCTGTTCCCTGCACTTTCTGTATTCTATTACTGCTGATTTCTTATGTGTTTTATTTAAAGTATTCCACACCGGACTCAAAAATTCTGATATCCTGTTCACCGTAAATATTGAGCGCTACAGAATCGCCCTTTCTTTCACAATGCGCCATCTTTCCGAGTACACGCCCATCTGGGCTTGTAATTCCTTCAATCGCACAGTATGAGCCATTCACATTCCATTCTTCATCATTCACTTTCAGATTTCCATCCGCATCTACATACTGGGTAGCTACCTGCCCATTCGCAAATAATCTGTCAACCCATTCTTTATTTGCCACAAAACGCCCTTCACCATGGGAAGCCGGATTACAGTAAGTCCCTCCAAGTTTGGCCTGCTGCAGCCACGGCGATTTATTTGTTACAACTTTCGTATAAACCATTTTGGAAATATGCCGCCCAATCGTATTAAACGTCAGTGTCGGCGAATCCTCCGTCTGCCCTGCGATTTCTCCATGTGGCACCAGTCCCAGTTTAATCAATGCCTGAAACCCATTACAGATCCCCAGCGCCAGCCCGTCCCGCTCATTTAAAAGCTTCATGACTGCCTCTTTCATCTTTGCATTCTGGAACGCCGTTGCAAAAAACTTTGCTGAACCATCCGGCTCATCTCCGGCAGAAAAACCGCCTGGGAACATAATAATCTGCGCCTGTTCAATCGCATCTGCGAACACATTCACGGAATCACGGATATCCTCTGCTGTCAAATTCTTAAATACTTTCACATCCACTTCCGCTCCGGCACGCTCAAAAGCTTTCGTACTGTCATATTCGCAGTTTGTCCCAGGGAAAACCGGGATGAATACCCGCGGTTTCGCCACCTTATGCCTGCATATATAAACACTGTCCGCCCTGTAAAGCGACTCCTCTTTCTCTTCCTGAGGCTCTGCACCAGATACCGTGCGGAACACATTTTCGAGCGTTCCTGTCCACGCACCAAGCGCTTCTTCCATAGAAATGCACACATCCCTATATTCTAATGCTGCTCTGTCTGTCACCTCGCCAATGAGCGTATAGGTAATCGCCAGACTGCCAACTTTTCCATCTGGCACTTCTGCCACGATATTTCCAAAGCCCGGAGTAAACAAGTCTCTCTCATCTACATGATGTTCCATCTTGATACCCATATGATTTCCAAATGCCATCTTGCTTACTGCTGCCGCAATACCTTTACCGTCTACTGCATATGCTGAAATAATCCTGCCTTCTTTTACATCTTCAAAGAATTTGCCGTACTGCTCCATTGCCTGTCCGTAATTTGGCAAATCATACGTGTCCTTTTCCATTTTGAGCAGAACCAGTTTGCTTCCCGCACGTTTCAGCTCCGGAGTAATAATTGTCCGGCTGCTCGCCACATCCACTGCAAAGCTTACCAGCGTAGGCGGCACGTCAATTTCATTAAACGTACCGGACATACTGTCTTTTCCCCCAATGGAGGGAAGTCCGAAGCCAAGCTGTGCCGAATATGCCCCCAGAAGCGCCGCAAACGGCTGGCTCCATCTGGAAGGTTCCTCCGTCATGCGCCTGAAATATTCCTGGAAAGTAAAACGAATCTTCCTGTAATCCCCTCCATTTGCCACAATTTTTGCCACTGATTCCACCACGGCATAAACTGCGCCGTGATACGGACTCCAGCTGGACAAATACGGATCAAAGCCATAGCTCATCATAGTAACTGTGTCCGTCTTTCCTTTCAGTACCGGAAGTTTCGCTACCATCGCCTGTGTCTCGGTGAGCTGATACTTTCCTCCATGAGGCATAAACACGGAACCGGCGCCGATAGAACCGTCAAACATTTCCACCAGCCCCTTCTGTGAGCATACATTCAAATCTTTCAGAGTATCCATCCACTTTCCTTTAACATCAGCTATCTCTTTTCTGACAAAATATCTGTCTGTCTCGGAAGGCATCTCTACAAACACATCTGTTTCCTGATGCGCGCCGTTGGTATCCAGGAATGCGCGGGAAATGTTCACGATTTCCTTTCCTCTCCAAATCAATACCAAACGCGGCTCTGCAGTCACTTCCGCCACTTCTACTGCCTCCAGGTTCTCTTCCGCTGCATATTTCATAAACTCGTTTACATCTTTTGGAGCTACAACTACCGCCATACGCTCCTGAGACTCAGAAATCGCAATTTCCGTCCCGTCAAGCCCTGCATATTTTTTCGGTACTTTGTCCAGATATATATGGAGTCCATCCGCCAGCTCGCCAATAGCCACTGAAACGCCGCCTGCGCCAAAATCGTTACATTTCTTGATTAACCGGCTTACTTCCGGACGCCGGAACATACGCTGGATTTTTCTTTCAGTAGGCGCATTTCCTTTCTGCACTTCCGCCCCGCACACCTCGATGGACGCCTCTGTATGTACTTTGGAAGAACCGGTCGCACCGCCGATACCATCCCGCCCGGTACGTCCTCCCAGCAGGATGATGATATCGCCCGGATCGGAAGTCTCCCTGATCACGGCTTTGCGCGGAGCCGCGCCAAGCACTGCTCCAATTTCCATTCTTTTTGCCGCATAGTTCGGATGATAGATTTCCTTTACCAAACCTGTCGCCAGCCCTATCTGATTTCCATAAGAACTGTATCCGTGGGCGGCCTCCCGTACCAGCTTCTTCTGCGGCAGTTTTCCTTTCATCGTCTCTTTCACGGAAACTGTGGGATCGGCTGCCCCGGTCACGCGCATAGCTTGATATACGTAAGTACGTCCGGAAAGCGGATCACGGATTGCCCCGCCCAGGCAGGTTGCAGCGCCGCCGAACGGTTCGATTTCTGTTGGATGATTATGTGTCTCATTCTTAAAGTTCACAAGCCACTCTTCTGTTTCACCGTCAATCTCCACCGGAACTACAATACTGCACGCATTGATTTCATCAGATTCCTCCTGGTCCTCCAGCTTTCCTTCCTTTTTCAGCTTCCTCATAGCCATCAAAGCCAAATCCATCAGGCATACAAATTTATCATCTCTTCCTTTGAAGATTTCTTCACGGTCAGCCAGATATTTTTCATATGTTCCTACAATCGGCTCTTTATAATATCCTTCACCAAAAGCTACGTTTTTCAGTTCTGTGGAAAATGTAGTATGGCGGCAGTGATCTGACCAGTACGTATCTAACACACGTATTTCCGTCATAGAAGGATTCCGCTTCTCCTCAGCTTCAAAATATTTGCGGATATGCAGAAAATCTTTAAAAGTCATGGCCAATCCCAGGGAATTATACAGCTCTTTCAATTCCTCTTCAGACTTCCCGATAAAACCTTCAAAAATCATTACATCCTGTGGTTCTTCAAAATCTGCCGCCAGCGTTTCCGGCTTTACCATCCCTGTCTCCCTGGAATCTACCGGGTTAATGCAGTGTGCTTTAATCGCTGCGAATTCTTCGTCCGTAACATCTCCTTCAACCACATATGTAGTCGCTGATTTAATTATCGGCTCCTCATCCTCTTTTAGAAATTTGACACACTGCACGGCTGAATCTGCCCTCTGGTCAAACTGCCCCGGCAGATATTCTACGGAAAATACCCGTGCGCCTGCCGCCACGTCAAAGCTTTCTTTGTAAAGCACATCTACAGGAGGCTCAGAAAATACAGTTTTACATGCCCTTTCAAAAACCTCATCCGAAATATTCTCTACGTCATAACGAATCAGTTCCCGTACTCCCGTCAGGGAGCCGATTCCCAAATAGCTGCGGATTTCATGGCTCAGCTCCTTTGCTGCTCCCGCAAACGCCGGCTTCTTTTCCACATACACTCTTCTTACGTTGCTCATCTGGTTCCTCCATGCTCTATGTTATAATTTGCAGATACCAAAATCAGTTATCTTTTTTATTCTACCATTGCATTGGGTTTCTTGCAAGAAAAATACAGGCACAGAGTGCATTCCACACTCTGCGCCTGCAGTTTACTGCCTATTTAATTGTTGATTTTTTACTCATACCGCCCTTTTTCTTAAGGTTAGTAAGCAGTTTCTTTTTCTGTGCTGTCTTCTTAATCTTTTTCGCCGTAACTACAACCTTCTTAGCTGTCTTACTGAAAGCTTTCTTACCAATTGTGGGAGCTTTCTTACCCTGGAAGGTAACTTTTTTCAGTTTCTTACAGCCCATAAATGCCTGCTTTCCAATGGATTTCACATTCGCGCCAACCGTGAGTTTTGCGGCATTCTTACAGCTCTTAAAGGCATTATTGCCTATCTTCGTTACTTTATAGATCGTACCGCTAATCTTCACGGTAGATTTAACCGTTATGCTCTTAAGCTTTGCATCCCCTTTTACAGCAGATGCAGTTTTGCTCTTAGCATTGTCAATTTTATACTGAATGCCTGATATGGTTACCACGTTTGATACTGGTGGTTTCGGCGTCGGTCCTGGATCCGGCGCCGGCGTTGCTGCCGTAAACCGATACTTCACTAACCGCTCTGTCAGGCGCGTCAGTTCTGCCACACTCGGCGTCGCTTTCGCCAGCTCTGCCTGTAAAGCCTTCTTAATAGCTTCATAAGCGTTCCAGCTCTCGGCGGTATAGCGGCCATTATTACTGGTTTCTGCTTTACTCAGCGCTGCCTGTGCTGCTGCCTGTGCTTTTTTAAGTTCTTCGCTCGGCGGTACAACTGCCGACACTTCATCTAATTTATATTCTTTCAGCAATTTCGTCAGACGTACCAGCTCTGCTTCATTAAGCTCTTCCTTATCCAGCTCTGCCTGAAGCGCTTTTTTAATATCTTCATAACCCTTCCAGCTCTCGGCGGTATAGCGGCCCCCGTTAATAGCCTCCGCGTTAGCCAGCGCCTCTCTTGCCGCATCTGCCGCTGCTGTCGCTGTAGTGGTTTTCAAACATGCCATGGCAGCATCAAAAAGATCTTTGACCTCTTGTATCTCTTCTACAGAAAGCTGATCCAATCCCGGACTTGCGGCCGCATAAGCAATATCATATTTCCTTGTAAATTCCGTCCAGCTCTCAGCCGTATACTTTGTTTCACCATTTTCCAAAAGCACATTGCCTCTGTTCCTGATAGCGTGCGCCCTGTCTATAGCTGCCTGTGCTTCTGCTTTCACCTTTTCCTGCGCCTCTTTGCTTACCACCTTAATAATAAGCTGTTTTGCTTCTGTTAATGCATCGCCAAAGGAAGCGCTGACCATGAGCACTATCTGTCCCGGATTCGTTACTCGAAGTGTTTTCTGTCCGCCCTCGCCGTCAATAATAGACGCCCCGGCTGTATTCTGCTCTCCTGTCCCCAGCGAGTACGCCCGAACCAGCATCGGATCCACTGTATGCTTTAAACAGCCATATCTGTTCGTTCGTACTACTACTTTATTATCCATCACAACCATAGTTGATTCAGCGCCTGACTCCAGAACAATTTCGGACGGGCCTATATAAGAAATTGCACCAATCGCACACTCACAGGTATCTTTATTTCTGTCCTGTAAGTTTCCGTCTGCTGTCACCAAGTTTGTCTTTGCTGACGCATAAATCTCCGGCTTTCTATTTGCTTTCGACTGAACAAGCGCCTGGGCTCTGTCGTAAGCCGCCCTGTATGCCTGCCAGGTCTGCCGTGTATAACGGAGTTCGTCCGTATCTTCCATTTCTCCATTTTCATTTTCTACCTGCTTATAGGCAGATTTCCTTGGATTCTCCTGAATATACTCTGCCAGAGCCGCCTTGGGTTCTTCGAGTCCTTTACACTTATAAATATAAGTCAATACTGCTCCCGTGTCATCCAATTCACAAGATTCAATATCATCTTCCGAAACAGTTATCCATTCCTCGGCATTAGCTTCTGTACTTGGATTTTTTATATACAGGAAATTATTTTCTGCAGCATTTGACGGGAATACAACATCTTTATCCGTATCTTTTACCAGCTGCTTCTCACCTGTCTCTACCTCAACTTTCAGCCGATAGTCCTCATAAGCGCTTGGCATTTCAACCTCTGTCGTACTGCCTTCTGTATTTTCCAGCCATGTACAGCTTTTCAGCTTGTAGGCAGAAGGATTACCGCTCAACACTACATTCGGTTCATATCCCTCCAGATAATCATCAAAAAATTCTTTAATTTCAGCTGCCGTATCAACACTGGCCTCTGGCGCTGTATAACTTCCCAGAAAATCACTATCTCCGGCTTCTCCTGAATGTGTATAGGAGTACATTTCAAAGTTCTTTATTGTACCTGTATATATTTCTTTACTGGTCTTTGCTAGAGTTCCATCATCTCCATGCTCCCACATTTCGGCGTTATAGCCAATAGTAAATTTAGGAAATTCCGGCATATGCTCTCCAGGTTTCAGATTCCCGGACACTGCTCTGGCCGTACCACGTTTCCCGCCTGCATACAATTCGAACTTTCCGCCTGTATACACCGCTATCATCTCTATATTCTGTCCCAGGAACTCCTTAACATCAATCGTTGTTGTTGGCCACAGCTTTCCACTCGGATTGCTTGGATTCCACGCACACCCAAACACCTGCAGATTAACTGCGCTTCCGCTCGGCTCTAACTGTATTCCATATTGACTGTTCAGCTTTCCAATGACAGACTGCTTTCCGGTTACTGTTGCGGGCAGCCCCAGCTCACAGCGAATCAAAAAGCTCTTAGTCGGAGAATCCGCGCTTTCATGCCCCATATCAAAAATCTGGTTAATTGGATTCCCTTCCTCGTCGGTGTTATTTGCCGTTACCATTCCCTGAACGCTTCCATCTTTATTTACCTTAAATCCTTCTTCATAAATAAACTGTACGTCAGGGTTATCCGTAGTTCCCGTAATTCCTCCGTTATCCTCCATCCAAACTTTTTGTTCATCAAACGTCCTGTCTATATATACTTTGGGGTTAAACTCATCATTGGACAAATCCGCAGTGCTCACGTCTGCCGGTTTCAATCCTACATAACCTTTATACTCATACTCCGCCCGCAAATCTTCCAAAAGCTCTTTGTAATATTCCTCAGATTCATATGCAACATCCACCGTTTCCGATGAATCTGAACTTCCATAGGCTCCCACTGCGGCAACAGCTTCGTCATAAACCTCTTTAAACGTTTTCCAGCTTCTCTTGGAATACTGTGCTTCTGCCTGCTCTTTCGTCAGAGATGCAATCCTGTTCATTTCTTCTGCACGCCCGGAAGTCTGAACTTCAGCTTTCAGAGCGTTATATGCATCTATCGGAGAATTCAGCGGTTCATACTCGTAGTCTACGGTCAAATAGCTCTTCCCATTTTCATCCGGTCCCTGAGGAGCACCTGTTGGGTATGCCTGAAGCTCACTATCCCCGTTCAGGATAATTGTCGTCACATCTGCAAAACGGTTGGAAGTACTCAAAGTTGCTTCAAAACCGTACGTTACATTATCCCTGAATTTCTCATCCGCTGTCATGTCTGTTTTGGTATTTCCATTTTTCTTATACCATTTATAATTCTCCACATTATAATTGCCGTCTATTGCCGCAGAAATTCTGGAGTTCCCCACCGTTTCATTATATGTCGGCTCCTTAACACTCAGGCCTATATCCCCTGTTTCCTCTGCAATCCTTGTACCCATAATTTCGATTTCACTGATACCAATATTAGGATTCATTTCGTCTGCATTGGACGCCCTCTCCTTAAACTCAAAACGGACATATCTCTTAAGGCGTTTCGTCGTATAATTTTCCTCCGGAATGGCAAGCTCTTTAAAGCTCTGGCCTCCTGTATTTGTATCCGTCGCATTACCTACTACTTCCCACGTTCCCGGAAAAACAGGTGATCCGCCTGCCAGCTCAATATTATTCTCATTTTCCGGTACGCCATCCGGCTCACTATACTCGTCCGAAGTATAAACCATGTAATTATTCGCGGAGTCAAATGCAAACCATTTAACTGTAATAGAATTTACCAGCGTTGTTGTATCTTCTCCCAAATCCAACACAAAGTTAGCGGCATCCCTTTTATTTTCCAACATGTTGATACCTGTTTGATTTTCAGCATTGAACACGGACGGAACCCAATGCTCAACATCACTTTCTGATGTTTCTGCTTTCCCGTCAATCGCATATTCCGGAGTCATGGTGATCTTCTGTCCTTCAATTTCATATGAGTCCGCTCCTGAGTAAGCCGCAATCCGAGTGGAACCGCCTGCACTAATTCCCAAAGCCACGTTCTCTTCACCCTGTGGTTTCCAAACATCTCCATAGATTTCAAACTCGCGAAGCCCGCCTTCTGCCATACCGCTGTCTGACGCCGTATTTACGTTCTTAATTACCAGACGGACGTATCTCTTAAGCGTAGTAGTCTTAAGCTTCCTATTCTCATTATCGGAATCATTGAACACATCCAATGGCTGCTGAATCGGATTTGACGCCGTATCACTGTATACCTGACGGTCAAACTCCGCTACACTCGTCCAAGTGGAACCTTCCTTTCCGGCGTAATCCAGCTGTGCCCACGAAACCCCTGTGCTGTTTTCTCCTAAAGTAGACGTACAGGTATCTGAAGTCTCTATGGAATATCTGCTTCCCCACGCCCGCGCATTCCATCTAAGCTGAATCTCTGAAATTTTCGTTTCTGTAGAGTGCAGGTCATAAACAATGTAGTTTACATTCCCGTTTCCGTTATTCCATGCAGGAGCACTCTTTGGCCGCCAATAATCATTATCAGCCGTACCGGCCTCCACATTCCCATGTCCATTAATGGTATTTAAAGGACTCGTATCATTGTTCATCCTTCCGGTATACGCTTTCACAGTTGCTTTTCCACCGGCGCTCGCTCCCAACGCTACATTCTCGCTCTCTGCTTTTTGGCTCAGTCTTCCGACTTCATTAATATACATACGGCTTCCTGAGATGAATTTATTCTCTCTTTCCGCACTGCTTCCAGACGTCTCCTGCACTTCTACGCATACATGGCGCGCCTTCTGCGCTCTGTCAAAAACAGCTTCTTGCCAGCCTTCTGAAGTCCATTTATCATCTGCAGGCGTTTCGTAAACCTGGAGCCAGCCTGACTCATCAATCGTCTGTATATCCTCCGTATCTACATTAGATACGTAAATCTTACACCGCTCAATACTACCGTCTTCCCCGATTGGCAAATAACTCACAGACCCCAAAAGCTTTGAAGTTTCAAGGGTAAAATAAAGCTTTTTTCCTGCCGCTGAGGACAATTCATTGGTAAACATATACTTTGACTTTACTTTCAAACCGCTAACCGGCGTTGAAGTATTTTCCTCGCTGCTGCTCAAATTAGATGTCACGCTCAGCTTTCTTTCATCTACCGGTCTGTATTTATACTGCAGTCCCATATCCTGTTCCGTCTGCGCAGCCGCCTGCACTGAAATTCCTGCCAGCTTGGAGAACGGAACGCCCGTTACCGCCAAAGCACCTGCCAGGAAACCTGCCAAAAACCTTTTCCACTTCATACTTAAAATCTCCTTCGCAAAATATCCAGTGTATCCTACACCCAATTTATCAGATAACAAAAAACTCCGGAACTTTCTCTGTCCCTTTGAATATACCATCTCCTTTCCCACAAAAATCCCCTGCTATAAAAGTTTTTGCGAAACTTCTCTCTAATGTTTTTAATTATAGCATACACATTTATAGAAAGCAACTTAGAATCCCCTGCTCTCCACCTTTCGCTTTGATTTAAATTCGTAAAAAATAAAACGAAATTTCCGAAAAATTTTATTGACTTTTGTCACATTTCATGATATAAAGATATAGTATTTTGTACAGGGGATTGGTCAAATGGTATGACAGGAGTCTCCAAAACTCTTAGCGGGAGTTCGATTCTCTCATCCCCTGTTAAATAATATAAGGTTTAGTCAGTATTTGCTGACTAAACCTTATATTATTTAACATTTATTTGGGGCGGCTAACAAGCCGCCCCATTCTTATTTCCGCATAACTGCTGCCTGTCTTATTAGCATTTGGGCTTATTTTTCTGATAGATCAGTTTTAAGCCTTTCAAAAGCAGGGCATCATCAATTATCACATTTTCTGTACAATGCGGAATGATACATTTTGCAAATCCACCTGTAGCAATAACAGTCGCACTCTCTCCCAGTTCCCTGTTAATCCTCTGAATCATCCCATCAATGCAAGCTGCATTGCCATAAATCAACCCGCTTTTCATACAGTCAATCGTATTTGTGCCAATCAGTTTCTTCGGCGCTTCGACACTGATACGGGGAAGCTGAGACGTCCGGCTGGTCAGGGAATCTGAAGAGACACGAATCCCCGGAAGAATCATCCCGCCGATATAATTCTGCTTTTTATCCACCACCGAAATGGTCGTAGCCGTCCCGATATCAATAATAATCAATGGAGTTCTATATTCAGCAATTCCCGCTACTGCATTCGCTACCAGATCACTTCCAACCTGCGCCGGATTATCCATCAGTAAATTCAGTCCGGTCTTGACTCCCGGCCCGATAATGATGGCCTCCTTATCCGTAATCTTCCTTGCGGCTTCTTTTACGATATTCGTAACAGGAGGCACCACTGAAGAAATAATACAGCCCTGAACTTCCACCGCGTCCAGATGATACATTTCCAATACATTTTTAAAGCTTATTGCATATTCGAGGACAGTCCGGGTAACCTCTGTGGAAAGCCGCTCTACAAAGAGAATCTTCTCATTTTTTATACATCCGATTACGATGTTTGTATTTCCGATATCTATTGCTAAAATCATACATACTCCTTTTTCTGTAATAATCCGCACCTGTATAAATTTTCAAAACGAACGCCTCTGACCTATCCTGTTTACTGTGTCTGCCTGTACTGAAACAAAACCCGGCAGATAATGCTTACCAAAACAGCAGATACAACCGCCTCCGGAACTCCGTTCATTCCGATTATAGACAGGATAAACGTGTAAACCGCCCCTTCTGCCACGTTGTTGGCAGCCGCATAAGCTGTGCGGAAAAATACATAAATTAAATTCATCACTAACAGCGTATTCGTCAGCGCCCCCGCAATCCCGGCAGCCGCAAGGGAAAGCATCTGTTTCCCGAAAATGCGCTCAAGGCCACGGTACACATACCAGGGAACCACCCCCACCAAAATCCTTGGCACAAAGCAAATAATTACGCTCCCGATTCCGCCATGAACCTCCCCCAGTTCAAAAAAAGGGGTAAATACAAAGCTGGTTGCCGTCGGGTTCATCGTATTGTTGATAAAGCTTGTCATTCCAAATACAAATCCCAAAAATGCTCCCTTTTTCGGTCCAAGCATCAGGGAACCGATAATGACCGGTATGTGGATAATTGTTGCGCGGGTAAATCCCAAAGGAATATAGCCCAGAAACGGTGTGAACGCCAGGATGATAATCAGTGCCGCGAAAAGTGCAACCTGTACCATGCCCAGGGTCTGTGCAGTGTTTTCATGTGTTGTTGTTTTCATGTTCTTCTCTCCTTTGTTATTATTCTCATTGTTGAGATACAATACCAGGACAGTATAGCATATCTACGCGGAGAGTTCAAAATCAAATTCACCAAAACAGCTTCCTAAGCAGCGATTCTGGTGAATCTATGTATCTATTTATCCGTAAAATCCATGTATCAGTTCCGGCAGTTCGTCAAAAGTCGTCCAGATGGGAATAATACCGTGCCGTCTCCAGTAATGGTACTGGGCAAAAAGCCTGTCGATAAGTTGGATGTTTTCATACACAAAATTTTTATCTTCCAGAAGCTCCCGACGGATTTCATCTTTTTTTACCTCCGAATCCCCTCCTGCTGCTGACATTAGAAGTTCTTCCTCGTATCTCTTATCTACTTCTTCTTGATACAATTCATGAAACAAGTCGTTAAGGCAGAAAAAAATGTAATGCCTGGGCTTACATGCACAATCCACGTTCTTAATAATTCTCCGAAAATTATAATCATCTCCCGAAAATCCTATAAATGCGCAGCTCGTATCCATCAGCGCTTTGGCCTGGACAGAATTTTGCCAGCTATATGCTTTCTGCTCCATCTGATAGTAGCTATGTTCTGTCAAAATAATATGCTCAGATTCTTTGCTGAACCTATTTCTTTTAATTGACAATGCCCCGTGGGGATGATGGATATTTATCCTCTGAGAATTATCAGTTTTTCTCTCATCACAATCGCAAATCACTTGCACTTCATGGGAAGACGCGTTGGCAACTTTATCCAGACAGAACTCCAGTA
This sequence comes from Hominisplanchenecus murintestinalis, assembly GCF_943193015.1. NCBI lineage: Bacteria > Bacillati > Bacillota > Clostridia > Lachnospirales > Lachnospiraceae > Hominisplanchenecus > Hominisplanchenecus murintestinalis. The sequence continues at coordinate 98,695 of NZ_CALPCM010000006.1, read as the reverse complement.
AATCATCATAATTATACGTAATTACACTGCCTTTTTTCTGCTTTTTCAGCAGCTTTGCCAGACATCCCACTGCCTGATTCTTCAATTTGTTCTTAAGCTCTGTCTCTTCCATAACCGTCTGCAGGGAGTCACGCAGCAATGCTTTTAGTACCCGTTCCTGAAGCCTTCTCTTTTCCCTTTGATTCCCTCCTTCAGGTATCAGCATTTCAATATAATTCCACATATATTCTGCTGATTCCAGCATATTTACGCCTTTCCAAAAATCTTTAAACTTTCCTTGCAGTGCTTTTTCTGCTATTGAATGATATGCTGGATAACCTTTTGTCTCCTGCAGCGCCCTGTGTTTTGCGCTCTGGAAGATTCTTTCCCCTTCTTCTACCTCATGGTTTAAAGGCATTTCATTTTCTAATTCTGAAAGCCTGGCCCACATTTTAGCCAAAAGTGTTGTCCAGTTGGGAAGCCCCGCGGGCGCGCTGATTCCCGCGCCTAATATCCATGTGACGTTCTCATCTGTTACTTCTTTTTTCAGCATGTCATAATGCTTCCTATTTAGCTCATAAATATCTTTCCCCAATATTTCTTTTGTCATCAGCATCTTTACAACTCCCTTTTTTCAAGCGCCATCTGTCTCCACAAGTCATTCATTTTATCCAAAAGAAGATACATTTCCTGTGGCGACTGCATATTTGACAATCTGCTTATTTCTTTTATTTCATCGAATTTATTTGTCCGAAAAATCTTCATACAGGCATTTAAATATCCTTCAAGCTCAACTTTGCATCCCTCGTCAAATTCCTTCTGATATTCCCATAGAATCTCATCAATCCTGTCGCACAGACAGGCAGAATAGTCTTCCTTTCTGCAATACTTAAATCCCTGGGTTTTCCAGTACTTCATCTTTTCTTCAATTTTTTCCCTTTCCTGGAGGGTCAATCTTCCTTCTACCCCATAGAGCATTTTCATTTCTGAACCAAACCGAAAAGTTTCCAGCTTTGTTCTTGGAAACGCAAGCTCGATATCCCAGGTCTCATAAATAAGGCTTAAAATGAAATCTTCCATTGGAATTCCCAGTATCTGAGCCGCAATACAATCCGCATAACTTTCTTTCATAGAATCAATAAGCACAAGAATCACATCACCAACGGTCGCTATATCATTTTTATCTATGCGCACTTCCTCTGGAATAAGCACCTGATTCCCAATGTATACGTCAAATAACGCCTGAAGCACTCTTTCTTCCTCCGGATCGTATCTGTCATCTTTCTGAGCCTCCAATTTATATTCAGAAGTCTCCCTTAAAATGTTTGCTCCCGAAAATCTGATCCCCTGTGTACCCAAATACCCTATCAAATCCTCCGCAACCCGGCGCTGATATTCCATATACTTCCGGTAAGTATACGCAAAAAAAGAATTACCCGTTTTACGTTCAATAGATTGAAAAACCTCTTCCCTTCCAAGTTCCCCCATTACTGTCTGAAGGTTACTTCCGAAAAACGCGAACTCCTCCCATCCCTCGCTGGCCTCTTCCATTTTCCTGCACATTTCCTCAATAAGTTCTGTTTTTATTTCCTCCTTTCTCCGCCATACGAACTCCAGACTTTTCTTCTTCACTTCTTCCCATTCCATCGGCGAAAAACGGTTTTCCAAAGCATAAAAAACAGTTTTTCTCATATGCTCAGTAAGACTTGTTTTCAACCCATTACTTAACACCCATGCAGAATAAGAAGAAAAACTCCTTATCAAATGCCCAAACCGCTCCTCTCTTTTTCTTTCCCCGCAAAAATGCAGGCATTCATGGAGAATCCTGAACATCGTACCTTTTATATCATACAAACTCATCTCTGGCACTGTTATAATAATCAGAGAATGCCCTTCTTCATCCGCCGGGTCCATATACGAGAAAATATCACTTGCTGTCGTTACGTCACAACCTCCACTCATGATTACAAACGTATATGTTTCCTCCTGCCCCGCATTCCCTCCGCTTTTCGTTTCCATCAGCATTTGCGCTGTTTCATTAATATATTGGTTATAAAAGAATAGCAGCTTCGTTGCAGAACCGATTGACGGATGCGATAAAGACTGCCCTTCTATAAAAGAACGGTCGGATCTCTGCATGTCCGCCAGATAATCTCCTATATTTTCCCGAAAAATCCCTACCGCCGAAAGCAGCCGTTCTACCAGGATTTCTTTTACTTCTATATCTTCTGCTTCCGCCAACATCTTCATGGTTCTTTTCATATTGCACACCATAGCTTTAAACGCACTTCCAATAATCTCCTGAATATCAAAACAATGAGATTCACGTATCAAACCCAAAAAGTTTTTCATAACTGTCTGCAGTCCATTTACAAGCCGTATTGGTTTTCCATACTCTTCTACAAGCTCTGTTAAACCCTCAATTAAATCCACAAACTCCCTTTGATATTCTTCATATGCGCTATCTATTCCACTCTCCGGCACCTCAAAATATACTTTCTTTTCTACTCCCACCCGGATAGACGAACACAGATTCCTGATATATTCCGGAAACCGTTCATTGCCAGGATTGAAAAGCTTCGAATCATAAAATAGCGGTATAAAAAGACCGAACGGCATATCAGATAATATCAGGCAATCCGAATTGCCAAACATCTGATAGAGTTCTGACTGCTTTTCAATTTTACCAGGATTTTGCGCAATACATATTTTTTCCAGTTCCGCATCAAAATACTTTTGGAACTGGCCCGCTGATACACCTTCTCTGAGGTTTACACGTATAGAAAGTTTTACATTATCAAGTATCAGCTTATCCAAATTTTGCAGCCCTTCTTTTGCAAATCCTGTAATCGCATAACTATTTGACAGCACTGGATAATTCCTGTCCCCTTCTATGACCTGCGTCTCCCTCAAAATATCCAAGATGTCAATAACTTTCTGTGGATTATCACTGAGGAACAACAGTGTAAAATCCGCATATCCAATCGACGGCATAACTGCGCAGTGGACTTCTTCCACTGGAATTGCTCTCTTATCTGCAGCATCCTTGATAGAGGCTGTAATTTTATCCAATAGTTTTTCTCTTCCCGCTACAAATTGTTTGGATAAATTAATTACAGAAACTGAAATAAAAGGATATCGTTTTAACAGCTCCACACAAGAATCGTTACTGTCACGATATCCCATCTGCTCCCATATATTATAAGCAAAGCCTTGCTTCTCCAGACATTCTCTTACCTCTGGCTCTGGCATATATAATTTCAACGTGTATTTATCTTGAAAGGTATCTCCAATTATAATATTGCCGGCCCTTTCACACACACCTTTTGGCCTCAACTGATACCACTCGCGTGTGCAGTGAATATCCATCCCATCATAATGCCCAAACATCATATATTGATAATCTCTTGTATCATCCTGGCTAATACATGATATTCGTTTCTTTAAAGTAATCAGCATTCCATTAAATCCATCTGTGCTGTTCATGCTGCCACCTCCCTGTACAAATCTTTCTATCAATCAGGAAAGCCCTGCCTATAGATTTCTCCATAGCACAGGGCTGCCCTTCATGAACGTCATGTTATCATATTCCTCTGCTTACCGGACTGAAAATCCTTGTTTTCTCTGAATACTCATGCATCGGCATACGCAAATCCTTTTTAGGGGAACGCATGTTGCTCTTTTTCCCAGCAGGGGCTATATTCTCTAACCACAATTTCTTTTTATCCAACTTCTTTCCCGCCATACCTGCACCTCTTGTCTCCAATAATGCTACCATAGAAAAAACGATAGCTATACAAAATATCTATGCACATAGCTTATCCCATGTACCAAAAAATATACCATCTCTATGCTGCTTACCACCAGCATTATTGATTGCAAAGAAAGCAGGATGAATCGAAATTCAACCTGCTTGATCCCATAAAGTTTCTGCTCTTATACCAGCTCCAGAAGAACTTCCATCGCTGCGTCGCCTTTACGAAGACCAATCTTTACAATCCTGGTATAACCTCCGTTGCGGCTCGCATATTTCGGAGCGATTTCTGTGAATAACTTCTCAGCCAGATCAATTTCCTTTGTATTTCTTTTTTTGCCGGCTGCTTCCTGCGGAACTTCTTTTACTGTGTAGAGCACTTTGTTCATCTGGCGTCTTGCATGAAGCCTGGAAGGAAGATCCTTTTTGATTTCCTTCTGAACTTCGTCATAAACGGTAACTTTCTTTCCGTCCACAACTTCTTTCACTCTCTTACCATCTTTATCCTTGCGCGGTACTTTTGCAGTAACTGTAACAGTCTCGTAATTGTCTTTCTCTTTTACAGCAAGTGCAATCAGACCTTCTGCAACCTTACGGATTTCTTTTGCCTTTGCCTCTGTTGTAACAATTTTTCCATGCTGGATTAAGGAAGTTACCTGTCCTCTGATTAAAGCCTTTCTCTGGCTTGATGTTCTGCTAAGTTTTCTATAACCTGCCATGATTTTTTCCTCCATTTGTGGAACACCCGCGAATGCTCTTCGGGCTTACTTCGGGAGTGCTTTTATTCCATAATGTCTACTCGCCGCCTAAACGGAACTGCTTTCACATCTCTAAAGATGCAAATATACAGGTTTTTATTCGTCACCTGCGTTCAGCTCCAATCCAAGCTCTTTCAATTTTCCTAATACTTCTTCAAGTGATTTCCGTCCCAAGTTACGGACTTTCATCATATCTTCAGAAGTCCTGTTGCACAATTCTGCCACGGTGTTGATACCTGCCCTCTTTAAGCAGTTATAAGAACGAACAGACAGCTCCAGCTCATCAATGTTCATATCCAACACCTTGCCTTTTTCATTGTCCTCTTTCTCTATCATGACTTCTGCACATTTGGCATTCTCTGAAAGGTCAATGAACAAGTTCAGATGCTCACTCAGTACTTTCGCAGACAGGCTCACTGCCTCATCCGGCGCCAGCGTACCGTTTGTATATACATCCAGTGTCAGTTTGTCATAGTCTGTCACCTGACCGACACGGGTATTGGCAACTGTAAGGTTCACACGCTCTACCGGAGTGTAAATCGCATCTACCGCGATTACGCCGATCGGCATGTCCTCCGTCTTTCCTTTTTCTGCGCTTACATATCCCCTTCCCTTGGTAATCGTAAGCTCCATAAACAGCTTGCTGTCTACGCCGCCGTTTAAGGTAGCAATCACCTGATCCGGATTCATAATGACAATATCCTGGTCTGCCTGAATATCAGCCGCTGTTACAATCCCTTCGCCCTCAAATTCAATATAGGCAATTTTCGCCTCGTTTGTCTCACTGTTGTTCTGAATGGCCAGGGATTTAAGATTCATGATAATTTCAGTTACATCCTCTTTCACACCGGGAATGGAACTGAACTCATGCAGTACACCTTCAATCTTTACCTGGCTCACTGCTGCGCCCGGCAAAGAAGAAAGCATAATCCTGCGGAGAGAATTTCCCAGAGTTGTCCCATAGCCTCTTTCCAGCGGCTCTACAACAAATCTGCCATATTTTTTGTCTTCGGATATCTCAGAGATTTCAATTTTAGGTCTGTTAAAATCGAACACTATCAAGTCCCTCCTTTGGGTTTATATAGTTACGAGGGTTCCTACAATTTTACTTAGAATATAACTCGACAATAAGCATCTCATCCACTGGTACGTCAATCGCTTCTCTTGCCGGTGTCTCTTTTACAGTACCTCTCAGAGCCTCTAAATCGCAGTCAAGCCACTCCGGAACAAGCCTTCCTCCGGTAACTTCTACGATGTCTTTATATCTCTGCATTGATTTGCATTTCTCTTTGATTTCGATAACATCCCCAACCTTTACCAAATAAGAAGGAATGTTTACCTGCTTGCCGTTCACAAGGACATGCTTATGGTCAACAATCTGCCTTGCCTCTCTTCTTGTCCTTGCAAATCCTAAACGAAAAACAACGCTGTCCAGTCTCATCTCCAGCATAACCATCAGGTTTGTACCTGTCATGCCTGACATTCTCTCGGCTTTTTTATAATAATTTCTGAAAGGTTTCTCCAGAACGCCGTAAATAAATTTCGCTTTCTGTTTTTCTCTGAGCTGTAAACCGTACTCACTCATTTTACGGTTCGCTCTCTTCAACTCTCTTGTAGACTTCTTATCGACCCCTAAATAAACCGGGTCTAAACCAAGTGATCTGCATCTTTTAAGAACAGGAACTCTATTAACTGCCATCTTCCTAATACCTCCTCATTAGACTCTTCTACGTTTGGGCGGGCGACATCCGTTATGCGGTACAGGTGTTACGTCCCTGATACTGGTTACTTCCAGACCACACGCTGATAATGCACGGATTGCTGCTTCGCGTCCTGAACCAGGACCCTTCACGAATACGTCTACCGTTTTCAGACCATGTACTAATGCTGCCTTTGTAGCAGTCTCTGCTGCCATCTGCGCTGCATATGGAGTAGATTTCCTTGAACCTCTAAATCCCAGACCACCGGCACTTGCCCATGATAAAGCATTTCCCTCTGCATCTGTCAGGGTAACGATTGTGTTATTGAAAGATGACTGGATATGTGCCTGTCCGCGTTCAACGTTTTTCTTTATACGCTTTTTTGTCACTTTTTTGGTAACTTTTTTAGCCATTTTAAACTAACCTACTTTCTCATAATGATTACTTGTCAACTTGTTACTTATGGTTCGGTAGCTTTTTATTTCTTCTTGTTTGCAACCGTTCTCTTCGGACCTTTTCTTGTCCTTGCATTTGTCTTGGTCTTCTGTCCACGTACAGGAAGCCCTTTCCTGTGACGGATTCCCCTGTAGCATCCGATTTCCTGAAGTCTCTTGATATTCAGGGCGATTTCTCTTCTCAAATCACCCTCTACGGTATAATGCTCATCCATAACGTCACGAATTCTGGACACTTCCTCATCCGTAAGATCCCTGACACGCGTATCCGGATTCACATTTGCAGCCGCAAGAATCTTGTTTGAGCTTGCCCTGCCGATTCCGTATACATAAGTTAAACCGATTTCTACACGTTTTTCTCTTGGTAAGTCTACACCAGCAATACGAGCCATGTAATTTTCCTCCATTTTCCCGGCCGGTCCACGCAGCCCACTGCCCCGGGTGGACAGTGTCTGAAATGCCGTGCGCCCCCTGCGCCTTCATAAATATTGTCCCTAATTGAGATACCTTCAGACTGGCAGTCAAAAACGACTGCCCCCTCTTTGATATCCAGCCGCATAAATACGACCTTTCCGCACCCATGACGGTACTCATAAGTCCGGTATTTGAGCAATATATCTCGTGTAATACAACAGCAACAAAATGCAAAAGAAGCTTTACAGGCTACTTAACATTTCTCTCCGTCGCTACTCTACTATATATTGTCATCAGTATAACAACACCGCCTGGTGCGTCACACTGCAGCCGCTTTCAATTTCACAAACATAAACCTAAACGTCCGATTCGCTCCGCGCATCGGACAGCTTTTCCACGAAATGCACACATATGCATCCATTCCATATCCTATGCCTATCCCTGGCGCTGTTTGTGCTTCGGGTTTTCACAGATTACTCTGATGCTGCCCTTTCTCTTGATGATTTTGCATTTTTCGCAAATAGGTTTCACTGATGATCTAACCTTCATGGTTATGCCTCCTTTCACCATTATTGCCGCTTGTATGCAAGCATAAAAGGACACAAAAATAGCGTCCTGACACAAAGTTCGTTTACCAGTATACCACTTGCCTTTCACGAATGCAAGTACTAATTTTGAAAAATTTGCCTGAAAAAACAGGTTCCCGAAGGAGCCTGCTTTTCTTCCATAGCCTGTTATTATTTTTTCAGAACCAGATGTCTCGGCGTACCGTTTACCATCATCGGCGTCAGCTCGCCCAGAATCAGAGGACGCGCATAGTTTACATACTCCTCGCTCACATCTGTACCGTCGTTGATAATCCACTCAGCCGGAACCGGACGCTCTACGTTTGCAATTGCGTGGATATCATAGATGCTGTAACCTACCTGATACGGATTGCGCTCTTTTACGTCAATCGTAATCATCATGCCTGTCTTGCCTTCCTCTGCCGCCTGTCCAGCCAGATAACCTACGCTGAACGCTTCATTAATATCCTGAAGGGAAGCAATATGTGTAGCAGCCCTCTGCAGAGTAGAGAACTCTACGGCACGTGTCTTAAGTCCTGTAGCGCCTGCCACGATATTTGCCAGGGCTGCCGCGCAGCCTGAAAGCTGCTTATGTCCAAATGCATCCACAAAATCAGAAGCATTTCCAAGCTCACATGCAAAACGTCCGTCCGCGAGTTTCAGCCCTTCGGAAACTGCGATGACAACAGAACTCTTCTCTGCCGCAAGCTTCTTCACTCTCTCCACGAAATCATCCACATCAAAGGTAACTTCCGGCAGATAAATCATATCCGGTCCGTCACAATCCTCGCCTCTGGAAAGCGCTGCCGCTGCTGTCAGCCATCCTGCATGGCGTCCCATAATCTCTACGATCGTAACGGTCGGCTTCTCAACGCCAAAGCTCTCGTTATCGCGGATAATCTCTTTCATAGAAGTTGCAATATATTTTGCTGCGGAACCATATCCCGGACAATGGTCTGTAATCGGAAGGTCGTTGTCAATCGTCTTTGGAACGCCCATAAACCTCTGTGATTTGCCCTTCATTGCCGCATAATCGGAGAGCATCTTAATCGTATCCATAGAATCATTTCCGCCGATATAGAACAGGCACTCGATATCATATTTCTCTAAAATCTCAAAAATTTTATCGTATACTTCTTCGTTTCCTTCAATCTTCGGCAGTTTGTAACGGCAGGAGCCAAGGAAAGCTGACGGTGTCCTTTTCAGCAGTTCCACATCCTTATCATCCTTTACATACTCAGAAATATCAATCAAGTCTTCATTCAGGAAGCCCTGGATTCCGTGATGCATACCATAGATTTTCTTAACTCCTAATGCCTTTGCCGCACTGAATACGCCTGCAAGGCTGGAATTGATAACGGCTGTCGGTCCTCCTGACTGACCTACTACAATGTTCCCTTTCATTCGTTCATTCCTCCTAAAATTATATTAGTGTGTTTACCAAGCGCCCCCGTTTATGCCTGCGGCAGTCCAGGACGCCTATTGAAAAAAGTATAACAGAGAATCCCTCTTACCGCAAGCATCAATCTGGAAAAACCCGGATGAAACTATCATTCCATGCAATAAGCGCCATTCTAACGCTCATTGCACAGACAGCAGGTATTCCTGTACAGCAGTCACCGCATTCGCCCCGTCTGCCACTGCAGTGACAATCTGGCGCAGCGGTTTCTTTCGGATATCTCCTGCCGCAAAGATGCCCTTCACGCTGGAAGCACAGTCCTCGCCTGCCAAAATGTATCCGTTTTCATCTACTCCTACCAGTTCTTTAATAATCCGGGAATTTGGAATCACGCCTACTGCCACAAAGACTCCGTCCATATCCAGGCTCCTTTTTTCTCCGGTCTTCAAATTCTCCAGCCGTATGGATTCTACATGATCTTCACCGTTTATCTCCCTGACAGCAGTATCCCATATAATTTCCACATTCTCACAAGCGAAAAGGCGCTCCTGCAGGCTCTTCGCCGCCCGAAGCTCATCCCTACGGTGAATCAATACTACCTTCTCGCATCCCCGCGCCAGGAAAATCGCATCCTCAACAGCTACGTCGCCGCCGCCAACCACTGCCACTCTCCTTCCCCGGAAGAAAGCTCCGTCGCAGGTTGCGCAATAAGAAACTCCCATTCCTGCCAGCTCCTTCTCTCCCGGAACCCCCAGTTCCCTATGGGCTGCTCCCATTGCCAAAACCAATGCTTTCGCCCGATATTCCCCAGCAGAAGACTCCACCTTTTTCACTGTTTCTTCTATTATAATTTCCTCCACTTCGGCCGTAACAAATTCCGCTCCAAGCTGATCCGCATGTTCCCGAAACTTGACTCCCAATTCGTACCCATTGATTCCCGGAAGTCCCGGATAATTGTCTACCTCGTAAGTATTCACCACCTGCCCGCCGCTGATATATTCCTTTTCCAACACTACCGTAGAAAGCTTTGCCCTCTGTGCGTAAATGGCGGCCGCCAGCCCTGCCGGTCCCGAACCGATGATCAGTAAATCATATACCTTATCCATACCTCTTCTCCTTTAATGCTGCACTTTTTTTATTAATATATCATATTTTGCCGCCGTTCAACCACAGTTTCCTCAGGTTTTTTCAAAAATTATCATTACCCGGTTTCAACTTCCGGTTTGTAACAGTTCAGCCTACGGCTTCACTGTTACGGAATCCAGTCCATTAAAGTTTGCTGTTCGCAAAAGGCTGGATTCTCTGGCTGAATTTATGCATTCTCACGGACTTTGCAGCAAGTGCAAAGTCCTGGGCTGAACTGTTACTCCAATTTTCCCAGGCTCTAACAAACAATTGACAAATTGCCGTGCATCCCCTATCATATTCATAGTAATAATGATTACTATTTTTATGAAAATTGTTGAATGCAAAGTATTTTTCAAAAGAAAGGAATTGCATCCATGCCTACTTTAAAATACAGCCGGCAGAGAGAAGCCGTCAAAGAATTTCTGGCCTCCAGAATTGACCACCCCACCGCCGACACCGTTTACACAAATCTGCGTGAAAAGTTTCCTAATATCAGCCTCGGAACTGTTTATCGCAACCTTTCCCTGCTGGCTGATATGGGGGAAATTATAAAAATCACCACCGGAGACGGGGCAGACCGTTTCGACGGACGAATTACTCCGCACAATCATTTTATCTGCCGCAAATGCCATAAAGTCTCAGACCTGGAAATGGAAGGCATCGATTCCATTCTGGGTATTGCCCAAAAAAACTTTCCGGGAAAAATTGACAGCCATGTCACGAATTTTTATGGGATTTGTGGGGATTGTATTAAAAAACCATAAATTTCCGAAAATCTCTTGACGAGCCTTCGAAACTATGGTAAGTTAAATCAGTAATTATTACTGATTTTAAGTGACGGCTATTGCCGCACGAAAAAAATATATGAAAAAGGAGATTTTAATAATGGCTAAATGGGTATGTAATGTATGTGGTTATGTTGCAGAAGGAGAAGCAGCACCGGAAGTTTGTCCGGTATGTAAAGCACCTGCTTCTAAATTTACAAAACAGGCGGGAGAAAGGACTTGGGCAGCTGAGCACGTAGTAGGCGTGGCACAGGGCGTACCAGAGGACATCCTGGCTGATTTGAGGGCAAACTTCGAGGGCGAGTGCTCTGAGGTTGGTATGTACCTGGCAATGGCAAGAGTTGCTCACAGAGAAGGATATCCGGAAATCGGATTATACTGGGAGAAAGCTGCTTACGAAGAGGCAGAACACGCTGCAAAGTTTGCTGAACTGCTCGGTGAAGTCGTAACTGACAGCACAAAGAAAAACCTTGAGATGCGTGTAGATGCTGAAAACGGCGCTACTGCAGGCAAGACCGACCTGGCTAAACGTGCAAAAGCCCTGAACCTGGATGCAATCCATGACACCGTTCATGAGATGGCAAGGGATGAGGCAAGACATGGCAAGGCATTTGAGGGACTGTTAAAGAGGTACTTCGGCTAATCAAATCGCCGGATTTTGAAGGATTTTTGAAATTAAGGGAATGAATCAGAAATGGTTTGTTCCCTTTTTGATTGTCCTTTATTATACTCCTATTCTCCCTCATAAATGCCCTGTTTTCAAGCCTTTTTCCACATTTCCAATTTTACATTTACATAAAAATAGTGTAATGTAATTATACCATAATTCGTTTGATAATACTACTTTTTTGTCTGACGTATGTCTCAGCAGTTCGGATGTGTAAGGCAAACATCAATGTCCTTTTCGAGATCATTAAAAATAGGAATCCACTATTCCTCAGTGGATTCCATACAGACATGATGGCGATTTTCCTGCCATATCTATCTTCTATTTTACTTCCATTCCCAACCGCGTGCTTGATTCCACTTCAACCCCTGATTCAGGATCGTACTCTTTATAAATACTGGCTATTTTCAGCACTGTAATTTCATGCACTCCCTCTTCTTTAAAAGAAGCCTTCAGCGGGATTGTTATCTGTGTACCGGCAGACATATGAATAATTTTCTTCATCTCCCCATCCAGGGGCTTCTGCTCCCAATCTTCTAAAAGTAACAGGGCAAAATCCATATCCTCTTCTTCTGCATTCCCCACTGTAAGATAGTAATCCATTTCTTCATTTTTCTTTAAAGATTTCCTGGTAAAAATCTTATTTACCTCTTCTTTCTCTTCATGAAGCATGAAATCCGTAATATCTTCTGCTACTTCCCCCTGGACATCCACTGGTTGAAACTCTGGAATACTCTCATCATCTACGTAAATCGTACAGCGCAAATAAACTGTATTAAAATCATACGTGTCTATACGTTCATCACTCGTCAGGTTTATATCTGAATCACAGACAATAAGGAAAATAATATCATTCAAGCCTTTATGAAAAGACGAAAGCGTCACTGGTATCGGCAGCTTTTCGTTTTCTTTTATATACACATCGCATACACTTTGCCGCTTTCCATCCACATCAAATTCAATCTGCTCGCAGTTATTGAACACGAGGAGCTTGAAGTCCAGATCTTCTCCCAGAAAATTTCCTATCTGTATAAAACGTTCAAATTCCTCTCCTGATTTCAAATGATAAACTCCTTCTGTCTCTACCAGACCATCCTTCCCCATAATCGAATGCCCTAACGAATTCCCTTCGCTGATAGGCTTCGCATACTCAGATCGGTCTTCTCCCATCTTATTCTCAAACTCTGTATATTGCTTTTTAGGATAAGACAGTTTTGTAATTTCTTCTTTCCCATTCTCTATGCTGATCGTCGCCGTTTCCGGATTCTCTTTCACAGTCTTTTCTTCTTGCCGCATATCACATCCAGATACACATAAAATAAGCAGACACATAACAATGGTTGTCCTGATTTTATATTTCATGTCCAGTTTCTCCTTCCAGCCCACCTAAAGCTACTTCTCATTTCCCATTGGGGTATTTCACCATTCTATCTGTAACAGGCTCATATCCTTTATTTTTATATTGATGTCCACTCTTAAAGCACTTTACCTGGCTCAAAGGAACTTTTTCACTGACAAACTCAGAATGAGACGATGCACTTTTTTTCGTACTTTTTTTCGTCGTAGCCGTACCATTATATTGTACAATACTGGCTCTGGCATATATAGATGTTATTGCTTTAGGTTTTCCAGCATATGTAGCTGTAGAAGTTGCAGTTACACCAACTTCTGATGTTACTACAGGATACCATGTTATTTTCGAAGTATATAGCCATTGACTTGATGACGCCAACGGCACGGCCATATTGCCAATTGGGACAGGTACACTTACCTTTTCAATTTCACATTTGGGGCTTCCTTTTATTAACCCATCATTTGCTAATGCTCGAAAAGACAAACCTCCAAACATTAATGATAAAGCCACCGCCGTATACCCTATTTTCCTCAGTCTTCTTACTTTCATGATTATCAAACTTCCTACTATTTTTTGTATTATTCTGTTGTTTTTCCTTTTTTCGTATTATATATTTGCTTTCATTATTTGTCAACATTAATTATTGTATGATTTAATTCCTGAAAAAAATGCAAACCTCTCGGTCTGCATTTTTATTTATATCATAATATGATGCTATCCGCAAATCTTATCCGCCAGCGCCGCGAACTGCTCCAGGGTAAGCGCCTCTCCCCTCACCCCCGGAGGCAGTCCCAGCGCAGCAATCGCTTCTGCAATCTGCTCTTTTGACGTTGAAATCTCCGGGGAATTGTTCAGCCCATTCTGCAGCGTCTTTCTTCGCTGGTTAAAAGATGCCCGGATGATCCGGAACATCAGCGCTTCATCCTTCACGGATACTCGCGGTTCTTCATGCCGTATCAAACGTATAACTGCACTCCCTACATTTGGACGGGGCATAAAGCAGTTCGGAGGTACATTTGCCGCCAGATATGGTTCTGCATAATACTGAACTGCCAGGGAAAGCGCGCCATAGTCCTTTGTTCCCGGCTGTGCCTGCATCCGCAAAGCTACTTCCTTCTGCACCATCACCGTAATGCTTTCTATCGGCACATGGCTTTCAAACAACCCCATAATAATCGGCGTTGTAATATAATAAGGAAGATTCGCCACCACCTTTATCGGCCTTCCCCCGTTCTGCTCGCGGACAAGTTTCCCGATATCCAGCTTCAGCACATCTGCATGGATGACGTCTGCATTCTCATATTCCTCCAATGTCTCTTCCAAAATAGGAAGCAGCGCCTTATCAATTTCTACTGCTACAACCTTTCCTGCACTCTCCGCAAGGTATTGGGTCATCGTACCGATTCCCGGCCCTACTTCTAACACAAAATCTTCTTTCGTAATTTCCGCCGCCGCTATGATTTTATCCAGCACATGGGCGTCTATCAAAAAATTCTGTCCGAATTTTTTCTGAAAAACAAATTTGTATTTTTGGATGATTTCTATGGTTTTTCGGGGATTTGATAATTTCTCCATTCCTACCTCTTTCCAATCCTATACATTTCCACGGCATTTTCCCATGTCGCACGCTCCGCTTCTTCCCGTGACACGCCTTTCAAGGCGGCAATCGTATCTAACACATACGAGAGCAGGGACGACATATTTCGCTTTCCCCTAAAAGGAGCCGGAGCCAGATAAGGACAGTCTGTCTCTACCAGTATCCTGTCAAGAGGCGCGTATTCCACAACTTCTTTCAGTACCCTGGCATTTTTAAACGTAACGACTCCGCCTACTCCCAGATAATATCCCATATTCAGATAATCCCTGGCCATCTCCTTTGAACCGGAATAGCAATGAATCACCCCGCCTGTGCTGCCTGCATGTTCCTGTTTGATGATATCAAACGTATCCTTTGCCGCTTCTCGGCTATGGATATTTACCGGAAGATTTACCTCTTTTGCCATAGAGAGCTGCCGTACAAACCATTCCTGCTGCATCTTCCGTGGATTCTTATCCCAGTAATAATCCAGGCCGATTTCGCCGACTGCTACGATTTTTTCCCTGCCGCACAGTGTCCGCATCTCCTCAATCACTTCATCATTTAACTGATCCACATGGTCGGGATGAATACCCACAGCTCCATATACAAAAGGATATTTTTCTGCCAGTGCAGCCGTGTCCCGGACGCCCCTGAGACTGGCTCCTACATTTACAACGGCTCCTACTCCCGCCTGATACAGCCCGGAAACCACCTCGTCCCTGTCTTCATCGAATGCCTTATCATCGTAATGGGCATGACTGTCAAAGATCATACCTAGCACACCTCCGCGCCCGCGGGCATTTCCTTCTCCGGCACCATCAGAGACAACACACCGTCCGCATCCTCAGCACAGAGCAGCATCCCTTCTGAAAGCACTCCCGCGAGCTTCGCAGGCTTCAAGTTCACCAGTACCAGTACCTTCTTTCCAACCATCTCCTCCGCACTATAGTGGGATTTGATCCCCGATACAATCTGCTTTACCTGGCTTCCGATTTTCACCTGGGAGCAGAGCAGCTTCCTGGACTTCTTCACTTCCTCGCAGGCAATGATCTCCCCCACCTGGAACTGCAGCTTTTCGAAATCATCAAAAGTAATCTCCGGCTTTGCCTCAATATCAATCACAGGCTCCTCTGGTTTCTCTTCCTCCGGCTGACCGTAAAGCTCCTCTACCTTTGCCAGCACCTCATTCAAATCCTGGCGTACAAAAAGGATTTCCGGTTTCTCCGTCACCTTACTGCCCGATACATAATGTCCCCATGTCTCCATATCCTCAAGACTGCGTTTCTCTGCATGAAGCTGAGCAAGGATTTTTCCGGAAGTCTCTGGCATAAAAGCCTCCAGAAGCGACGCACCGATAGAAATCCCTTCCACCAGGTTATAGAGCACGGTTGACAGACGGTCTTTTTTCGCCTCATCCTTCGCCAGCGCCCAGGGCATCGTCTCATCAATATATTTATTGCAGCGTTTAAACAATGCAAAAATCTCCGTAATCGCATCTGCCACACGCAGGCCATCCATCTTTTCCGCTGCTTTCTTCGGCGTTTCAAGAGCTAGCGCTTTCAACTCTTCATCCACAGGTTCCGCCGCCCCTTTATCGGCAACTACACCGCCAAAATATTTATTTGACATAGAAATCGTGCGGTTTACCAGGTTTCCAAGCGTATTTGCCAAATCAGAATTCAAACGTTCTACCATGAGCTCCCAGGAAATCACACCGTCATTTTCAAAAGGCATCTCATGAAGCACAAAATACCTCACGGCATCCACACCGAAGAATTCTGCCAAATCATCCGCATATAACACATTCCCTTTTGACTTGCTCATCTTGCCATCCCCCTGCAGAAGCCACGGATGTCCAAACACCTGCCTCGGCAGCGGCAAATCCAGAGCCATCAAGAAAATAGGCCAGTAAATCGTGTGGAAACGGATAATATCTTTTCCAATCAGGTGCAAGTCCGCCGGCCAGTTCTTCTTAAACTGCTCCGTGCTCTCCCCCTCACACTCATAACCGATTCCTGTGATATAGTTTGTAAGGGCATCCAGCCATACATATACCACATGCCTATCGTCAAAAGATACAGGAATCCCCCATTTAAACGAAGTCCGTGACACGCACAAGTCCTGAAGCCCCGGAAGGAGGAAATTATTCATCATCTCATTTTTCCGGGACACAGGCTGGATAAACTCGGGATGCGTATTAATGTGCTCTATCAGCCTGTCGGCATATTTACTCATTTTGAAAAAATATGCTTCCTCTTTCGCTGGCTGCACCTCACGTCCACAGTCCGGGCATTTCCCGTCCACAAGCTGCGATTCCGTAAAAAAGGACTCACATGGGGTACAGTACATCCCTTCATAATGTCCTTTATAGATATCTCCCTGCTCGTACAGCTTCTTAAAAATCTTCTGTACCTGCTTCTCATGGTCAGCGTCTGTCGTACGGATAAACTTGTCATAAGAAGTATTCATCAAATCCCAAATCCTCTTAATCTCAGAAGCTACATTATCCACAAACTCTTTCGGCGTAATGCCTGCCTCTCCAGCCTTCAGCTCTATCTTCTGTCCATGCTCATCCGTCCCTGTCTGAAAAAACACATCGTATCCCTGCTGCCTTTTAAACCTTGCAATGCTGTCCGCAAGCACGATTTCATAGGTGTTTCCAATGTGGGGTTTGCCTGAAGTATACGCAATTGCCGTAGTCATATAAAACTTTTTCTTTTCCATCTTCTTTCTTCCTTTCATCAAAAAAGCCCTCTCAACATCACATTGAGAAGGCGAGTTTTCCCGCGTTACCACTTCACTTTATCCATTCCTCACGAAATGAACCTCTGCAAGTGCGAATTTCACACTCTTCCGCTGTAACAGGCGGTTCCTGTCGCAGCCTTGCCGCACACTGTGCAGTTCGGTGCGCCGCTCAGAAGCCATCTTCCACCTTTCTTCCTATATCCCTCTCAGCTATCGGGAATTCTCTGTAATATTCCAAAGGGTGTACTCTCTTCGTCTCCGCGTTTTCCTTTTCACTAAGCTAACACATCGCGCCTGGGATGTCAAGAAGGGTTTCGCAGTTCTTTTAAACTGCTGTAACTATCCCGGCGCAAATTGCGGTTTGCCGGGGAATCTGCCGCTTACCCCGGGCAGTTACGAAACCGATAGTCCCCACTCGAACTTTACTCTGCTCTTTCACCCGCCCCGTCCCTCCCAGAACCGCCGCATTTCCTCTGCG
This sequence comes from Hominisplanchenecus murintestinalis, assembly GCF_943193015.1. Classification (NCBI taxonomy): domain Bacteria; kingdom Bacillati; phylum Bacillota; class Clostridia; order Lachnospirales; family Lachnospiraceae; genus Hominisplanchenecus; species Hominisplanchenecus murintestinalis. The sequence goes on along the minus strand of NZ_CALPCM010000006.1, from coordinate 80,934 downwards.
GCATTCTCCCTGGTACAGTACCGATAGTCCGCCCATTCGCGTGGAAACAGTTCAAGATACTGCCGTCTGGTAAAACGCTCATCCAACAGGAGAATGACTCCCTCGTCTTCGTCGGTGCGTATCACCCGCCCCGCAGACTGCAGAACCTTGTTCATGCCGGGATACAGATAGGCATAGGCAAAACCGTCCTGCCCCCGCCCGGCATAATAGTTTTTCAAAATCTCCCGCTCATTGCATACCTGGGGCAGCCCTGTGCCAATGATAGCCGCGCCTATCAGACGGTCATGCTTCAAGTCAATGCCCTCGCCAAAGATGCCTCCCATCACACAGAATCCCACCAGGCTCTTTTTCCCGCCACACGCAAAAGCTGCCAAAAATTCTTCTTTCTCTGCTTCTTTCATCCCGCCGCTCTGAAGCAGAACCTCAGCTTCTCCACGATTCAGTTCTCCAAAACATTCTGCTACCTCCTGCATCATCTTATATGACGGAAAAAACGCCAGGTAATTCCCTGTTCTCTGCTGTATCATCGCCTGGATATACTCCGCCATCCTCCGGTACTCCGCATATCCTCGTCTGGTATAGCGGCTGCTTACATCCGTGCCAACCAGAAGCAGCTTTTTCTCCGGCCGAAACACAGATTTGGCATACATCGTATACGGTTCTCTGTCCTCCCCCAGAAGGCTGATATAGTACTGCACCGGAAGTAACGTAGCAGAAAAGAACACGGCGCTCCTGCCTTTGTTCAGACATTCCTGAAGATTCGCAGATGGATCTACACAAAAAAGTTTCACCATAAAACGCCCATCAGATAACATTTCCGTATAAATCACATAATGTTCATCCAGCCTTTCGCACACATCCAAAAAAGTACGTACCGCAAAATACAGTTCCAGCGTTTTTTCCCTGGCTTTCCCCTGAGATACATCCTCCATAAAAGTTTCCATCTCCCCTGCCAGGCTCATCAATGCCGCGGAAAATACCGTAACATCCGGTAACACACGGTAATCCGGACATTCCCTCTTCCATTCCAGCATCCTGCGGTTACACTGTTCCAGGAGCCGTTCCAATTTCCGGCTGTAAGGTTTCACTACCCGCTTGACCTCCAGGAAATCCTCTTTCACCAATACGGCGCTGAACATTTCTCTTCCCCGTTCCACCAGGTTATGAGCCTCATCTATGAGAAAAAGATAACTACCCTTCACATTTTCTCCAAAGAACCGTTTGAGGTGTGCCCTGGGATCAAACACATAATTATAGTCACAAATAACCGCATCCACCCACCGAGACACATCCAGCGACAGTTCAAACGGACACACCTGCCATTTCTCGCTCTGCCGGACAAGAGCCTCTCTGGAAAAATCCTGACGGGTTGTCACCATATCATAAACCGCATCATTAATCCTGTCAAAATGCCCTTTGGCATAAGGACATGCCTCCGGGTTGCACTCCATCTCTTCACATCCGCAGATTTTCTCTTTGGCCGTAAGCGTCACTACTTTATAAGACAGTCCACGATCTTTTAACAGGGAAAATGCCTCCTCTGCAACGGTTCGGGTAATCGTCTTTGCCGTTAAATAAAAAATCTTTTCTCCAAGCCCCTCTCCTACGGCTTTCACTGCCGGGAAAATCGTGGAAATCGTTTTCCCCACCCCGGTAGGCGCCTGAAGAAATAGCGTCCTTTTCCGAAAAATCGTCCGGTACACGCCTGCCGCCAGCTCTTTCTGCCCCTCCCTGTAAGCAAAGGGAAATTCCATTTCCTTTATAGATGCGGTACGCTCTTTCCCCCAGCCTATCTGGTATTCACACCATTTCTTATACGCATCTATGAGCCCGTTAAACCACTCCTCCAGCTCCTGAAAACAGAAATCCGTCTGAAATCGCTTCACATCTTCTGTCTCCAGATTACAATACGTCATCTGTACACAAACCTGCTCCAGTTCCTTCTGCAGCCCATAAATATATGCATAGCACTTCGCCTGCGCCTGATGCACAGGAACAGGTTCTTCCACCAGCGCCAAATCCCGGTAAACGCCTTTGATTTCATCCACCAGCACTCCCTTGCTGTCCGTCTGTATTCCATCTGCACGTCCTTCAATTACAATCGCATACGTCCCGCAGTCTATCCTGTGCCGCAGCGGCACTTCCGCAGCATAGGACGCCCCCATCTGGCCCTGGATTTTTCGGTGAAGACGGCTTCCAATCTGCATAGCCTCCTTATCAGCCATCGTTCCCTTTCGATTGTCAATGTCCCCGCTCTGTAAAATAAATTCCACCAGATTTCGGACGGATATCCTGATTTCTTCCATGACTGCCCTTTCCTTACCGCTTGTTTCTTTCATTATAATACAAAAACAGCCAGCCCGTAAACACTTACAGACTGGCCGTTTCACAAAACTCTTATAAACTCACCTGCGGCGATGGAACTCTTTTATGCCGTTGCATATTTACTTAATACATTTTCAAACTGCATATTCTCTCCGCCGTATTTTACTGTCAGCGCACGGGTTAAATCCAGGCTCAAAACGCCCAGCATAGATTTCGCATCAATGATAATCCTGTTGCTATTATAAGAAACATCAATGTCAAAGTCACAATTCCCGGCAGCATTGACGAACTCCTTCACCTCTTCCAACTCGGTAAGCTTAATCTTCTTCTCTGTTCTCTCTGACATAGTTATTCACCCTTTCTTTACTTAAATCGAAATTCTCTTCAGCTGCCCGGCTCCGGAATTTCTGCATGTGCCAGACAGCTTCCGCATTTCTTGCCAGACATTATGCCACCGGGATTTCTATTTGTCAATCCTTTTATATCCCGGTTTGTCCCGGCATATTCGGACATTTTATCGGCTTTTTTCATGATTTTTACTAAAATATTTTTCCCGTTTTGTGCGAATTTATTCCAATAATTTTTCCAAATTTCGGTGTTGCTTTAAAATTTCGCAAAAAAATTATTTCCATTTTATCTCATTTCTGTCATAAATTCACGGAATTTCATCGGCAGGAACTGGCGCTGAAGATTCAGGTTTTTCCTTTCCTCTATTGCAATCGAACGGCAGAATCCCTTCCAGAGCTGTTCGATTTCCCTCTCTTTCTCTGATACCTTTCCTGCTTTCTCCCAATCCGGCTCTTCCCCAACGACCAGCACCCACTGCTTATACGCTTCATGCGCCAAAAACATCCGATGCGTCCTGTCATATATCAAAAAGTGTTCACAGGGGAACCTGTCCGAAAAATGCTCGCCAATCAGCGGCAGGATATGGTTCTCCGGACGGATTTCTGAAAACAATACGCCGCTCTCCAGCTCCCGGAAACGCAGAAACTGAAAGTAACGGTGCGCTTCATTCCCCGTAGTACGGGAAAGCTCAAAAACCCGGCATACGGCGGGATTCTGAAGATTCTGCATAATCGCTCCCTGCCTTCCCCCGGAAAGCCCCGCTGCCACCGTCCGGTAAATATAGTCTGCCTTTTCCCGGCTGCGCGACAAAGCTGCGCAATAAATATGATAATAATCTTCATCTCCCAGCTTTCTCCGAAGGGAATCCGCCACTTTCCCTGCCTTTTCCCCATCCGGTTCTACCTCAAGATAACGGGCAAAAAGCTCATAGTTCATATCTTCTTTCAAAGCCAGCTTCACATTCCCGTGTCCCAGCCTGCTGGCCCATGCATCATATACTCCGGTAAAAATCCCATCCGTGCTATCCTCGCACAAAAAGATTGTTTTTTCTCCCATCTATCTCGCCACCCCACAGTCGTCAAACAAATTCAACTGATGATAATGTTCCAAATCGAACGGAAGCCTCTCTTTCACACTCAGCAAATTCCTCATAATATAATCTTCCTCAATTTTTACCGGATACATCATTCTTCCCCCGCAGGTGATAAAATACAAGGCACGTTTCAGCACAACGCCCATTTTTTTCAAATCTCCAAAGCTTAATGCGCCATACCGCCGCGCCTTCACAATCCTCTGCGCCGACTTCACGCCTATTCCCGGAACCCGAAGCAGCGTCTGATAAGGCGCCCGGGTCACTTCCACCGGGAACTGCTCCAGATGCGAAAGCGCCCAATCACATTTCGGGTCCAGAAAAACATTGAAATTCGGACGCTTGGCGCTAAGCAGCTCCGACGCCTGAAAACCATAAAAACGCATCAGCCAGTCTGCCTGATACAGGCGATGCTCCCGCAGAAGCGGCGGTCCTCCCGGAAGCGCCGGAAGTTCCGAATCCTCATTTACCTGAACAAACGCAGAATAAAACACTCGCTTTAGCTGGAATTTCTGATACAAAGACTCCGCCACCGATACGATTTCAAAATCATTCTCCGGCGTCGCCCCGATAATCATCTGAGTACTCTGCCCCGCCGGAACAAACCGGGGCGCCTGCCTGTACACCATCAGTTCCTGCCTGTTCTGCTCCATCCGATTCTGTATCTGGCGCATAGGCGTCAAAATCGTGCGGCGGCTCTTATGGGGAGCCAGCTTTTTCAAACTTTCAGAAGTAGGCAGCTCCAGGTTAATGCTCATACGGTCTGCCAAAAGCCCCGTCCTGTCAATAAGCTCTTGGGGCGCCCCCGGAATCGCTTTTACATGGATATATCCCTGAAACTGACACTCATTCCTCAGCTTATACAATGTCTGATACAAAAGCTCCATAGTATACACAGGATTATGCAGAATCCCCGAACTCAAAAATAAACCTTCTATATAATTACGCCTATAAAACTCCATCGTAAGCGTGCAGACTTCCTCCGGCGTGAAAGAAGCCCTGGGCACATCATTCGAGCAGCGGTTAATACAATATTTGCAATCGAACACGCACTCATTTGTAAACAGAATCTTCAGCAGGGAAATGCATCTGCCATCCGCTGAAAAACTGTGGCAAATACCTTTTGCTACAGTATTTCCCATATGCTTACCGTCTCCCTTTCTGTCTATACCGCTGGAAGTGCACGCCACGTCATACTTTGCCGCGTCCGAAAGGATATCCAGTTTTTCATAAATGCTCATCGCTTCCTGTATCTTCATATGTTACACCTTCCAAAGAACACTCGTTTGTTTCTTTATTGTAACATATGTTCGGGTAGAATGCAAGTATTTACGAACAAAAGTTTGCACAAAAACAACAGAGCTAAAAAATCTTCCGCACCGCGCAACAATTTTGTGAATTTTGTTCACCTCTTTAATATGTAAAACTGATCTTTTTCTTACAAAAAAATATATTTTAAAAGCGTTAAATTAATAAAAAGAGAACATTTTCAGGAATAAAACCTGGAAATGTTCTCTTCTTTCATATATTGAACTTTGACAAAAAATAATATTTCAATTTATCATATCTTAAAACAAGAAAAATTGCCAGGGCTGCCCATATTATATCATAATTTAAATTCAAGCCATATGCATTTCCAGTCCTCTCCCAATATATGATACCTCTCTGTTTTTTCCGGTTCTGCTTCCTGAAATCCCACAGACTTGTAGCAATGATATGCCGACGCATTATTTTCAAAAACGCCCAGGGTGATTTTCCCGGCTTCCAAAGCTTCATGCGCATACTGTACCGCCAGCTTCAGCATCTGTTTGCCGTATCCTTTCCCTCTCTTGCTGCTGTCCACGATGATAAACCCAAAATGAACCGCCTTCTTTTCTCTGTCCAAAAAGCGCATGGTAAGATGTCCTGCCACTCCGTCTTCATCAACGGCTGTCAGGGCATACAGATTATCCTCTCGCGCATATCTTTCATAATATTCATTCATATCCTCTGCAGTAATAGGATACTTTTCATATCTGTCCGCGCACCATTGGCGAAATGATACCTCATCCTTGAGCCATCCCACAATCTTCTCTGCATCACTTGCCTCATACGGCCTTAACTGTAACATAACGCACCTCCGCTTTTTTGTATTCTGCCACGCTGCCTGCATGTTCCCTGATTATTCCTGCTGCCCGCGCAGATGAACCACAACATATTCACATTTTCCCTGTGTCCGAATCGGAAATCCCCACCCGGTAGCCCCGGAAGAAACGATTACCCTGCAGTCTCCCTCCTGATACTCTCCATAGTTCATCCCTCCAGACACCTCTGTAAAATACCCTATAGGAAAAATCTGCCCTGCATGGGTATGTCCTGACAGCTCCAAATCCACGCCCGCCGCCGCATTTTCCTCTGCTCCCACAGGCTGATGGTCTGCTACGATAATAAACTGGCTTCTGTCTATATCTTTCAGCAACTCCTCAGATGAAGCACGGCTAAAAAAAGAACCACTTTCCCGTCATCCAGTACAAACCTGCCATCAGGCATAACGCCATTGACCCTAAAACGATTGCGTACACGCAGTTTACCTCCTCATTCAACAACCTTTACATCTGATGCCGCACCACGGCATACTCATCCCCGTTCCTGTAATAAGGACAGCTTTCCCAGGTGTCCGTAACAAAACGGTACAGCTCGTCCTCATCCAGATTGACCTGGCAGGTATAAACATCATATTCTTCGTCATATTCATAATTTGCACACTGTTCGCACTGTGTATTCATCCTTCTACCATCCTGATTTCTTTTAGTCTTTTCCTGCAAACTTCATAGGCAGGATAATACTTCTCTACTTCCTGCCAGAACTCCGCCGAATGGTTCATATGCCTTCTGTGGGACAGTTCATGCACCACTACATAGTCCAGCAGCTCCTGCGGCAGATACGCAAGCTGGTAATTAAAGTTCAAATTTCCCTTCGCGCTGCAGCTCCCCCATCTCGTTTTCTGGTTCCGTATCGTAACCCGTCCATATGAAACGCCCATGAAACTGCTGTAATATTCCACACGCTCCGAAATCCTTTTTTTAATATATTCTATATCTTCCGCTGTCAGCTCGTTTACAGGAACAGCATTTGTAGATTCCCCGGCATTCTGCCGCTCTCTTACCATTCTTACCTTGTCTTGCAGCCATTCCTCATGCTTTTTCAGAAATTCCCTCAGCTCCCTGTCTGAAAGCCGGGCGGGAATCCTCGCCAGCGCCGTCCCATCGCCTGTTACTTCCAGACCGATGCTCTTCCGTCCCGAACGAATAATACGCACCGGAATATTTTCTTCCGTCCCCTGTAGTTTATACTCGCTCAGCATCCCTTCACCTTCCATTCCACGATTCTTTGTCAGGTTCTACCAGAGAGTATCCCAGTTTCACTTCTCTTCTGGCCTCCTCCCCATGCCCCATCTGTTCCATGAGCATCTGAACGGCGATCTGCCCGCTTTTCTCATAAAAATAGCGGACGCTAAACAGCGAAGGCGACAGCGCCCTTGCCATCTCTGCATCGCCGTGCCCGGCCACCAGAACCTGGGAGGGAACCTGAATCCCGCGTTCCCTCAGACACTTCACAGCCCCGACTGCCATCCTGTCGGTCGCACAAATCAAACCGTCGAGATCCCTGTATTTCTCCAGCAGTTCCCCCGCCTTCTCATAACCGGAAGCAAGCGTAAAAGAGGCTGTCACAAAACGTTGCGCCAGCTCCCCATGCCCCATATCCCACACAGCATCCTGGAAGCCCCGGCAGCGCTCCGCCCCGACCGCCTGGTCCTGAAGAATCGCGCTGATATACGCCAGCCTCGTCCTTCCCTTCTGCAGAAACAGCTTTGTCACATCATAAGACGCATGATAATCGTCATGAAACACGCAGCAATATCCCGCAAGCTGCTGCCCTACAATCACAACCGGAACAGACAGATTTTTCAAAATCCGTTTATGCTCTGCGCTGAACACCGTTCCGGCTAAAATCACGCCGTCCACCTGTTTGTCACAAAACGCCGTCAGATATTCCAGCTCTTTCTTCGCATCATTCTGGGTAACTGCCAATAGCGCCTGATAACCATGTTCATTCAATACAGACAATACGCCCTCCACAATCTTTCCGATCGTTCCTGACGCCACCTTCGGCACAATAACGCCAATCATCTTCGTTTTCTTTGTCCTGAGCGTCTGTGCCTGCACCGACGGACGGTAGCCTGTTTCTTCTACTACTTTCCGAATCGCCTCGCGCTTCTCGTCTGAAATATACCCCTGATTAAAATAGCGGGAAACGGCGGCCCTCGATACGCCCGCCATTTCCGCAATTTCTGCTATATTCATAGTTACACTGCTCCCTGTTCCCCGTCCGGAATCTATTTCAAATTACTTTTTTATATATACTTTCACCTGCGCCGGTTTCGATTCTACTGAAATTCCGCCGCTGTTTTTCTGCACGGCGACCACCCTGTAAGAACATGAAGTCCCACGCACCTGCCTTTTATGTACATAGGCGGTTACGTCCGCAGGCAGCTTTTTCAATTCCCGATATTCCTGATCCCCTGCCCCTTTATAATATACCACATATTTCTGGGCGTTGGGGGCTTCTTTCCATGTGAGCCGCACATTTCCTCCCGCCGTATTCACTGCTTTTAAACCTGAGACCTTTCCCTGCGCCATTTTACACACCGCCGGCTCGCTCATATCCCCGGTAAGCTTTAGCGTATTATTGACTGCCTGTACATAATAACTATAAGAAATCCCGGCGCTCAGCCCTTTGTCTGCAATACACGTTTCGTCTGTTTCACCTACAAAGAACATCTTGCTTCCATTAGAACGGTATATCTTATAGCTCTCCGCCCCTTCTGCTTTTTCCCAGCTCACCTTTACTTTTTCTCTGTTTTTTACAGCGTTTACCTTCTGAACAGTTCCGAGCTGCGGTCTGACTTTTATCGTATCTCCGCATTCTATTCTTTTTCCCAAATAGGCGCTGACGCGGTAAGTGCGGGCTTTCGCCTCCGCCGTCACCGGATTCGATATCGTATAGGATGTTTTGCTTCCTTTACGAATATTGCCAACACCTACATATTCCTTCTCTTCCGCATCATATACTTCAATATAATATCCTTTTGCCCCGTAAACACGGTTCCAGGAAAGCGTATCTTCCTGAACCAAAGCATCTCTATCCTTTTTATATGTAGTCTTTGTTACCTTCAACCCCCGCGGAGCTGAAAAACCCGTCTGGACAGAAACCTCCGTACTGGAAAAATACGTGCGCTTCTCATCCTTCGCCTGATATGCCTTTATCATGAAAAAATATTTTGTGTTCTGTTTCAATTTATATTTCAGGGACAGCTGCTTTGTCGTCGCCAAAAGCACATACGAGTCCCCCATCATGCCGGATTTCCCATAAATCTCATAGGTATCCGCATTGACCGCCGGCGTCCAAGAAAGTTTAACCGTATCCGATGATACTGCTAACGCCTCTGCCTTAATTGCACCTATTGTATTTTTTACCGAAGCTGCTTTCGAATACTTTCCATAAACCTTTTTTCCTGTATTTACGTCATAGTAATAGGCTTTTACCTTATAGGAATATGTCTTTCCGAACTTTAACTTCTTGTCTACATATTTGTTGTCTGTAGTAGACGCAATCTTTTCATATTTTCCGCGGTATTTACGGTAAATCTCATATCCGCTGACATATTCTTTCGCAGATTCCATTGTCAGCAGAATCTTCTTTCCTGCGCTCAGCTTCACTTTTACTTTCGGGCGCGGCACAAGAAGCCTGACATGCTCTGCATCGGAGAGCGCCGTATACAGCTCCTGCTCCAGATAATCATCCTCGACAATTTTACGGCGGATTTTATAATAATAATCGCCGAACCCTGCTTTTTCATCTATGTACGTATAGACTTCCTCTTTATCTGCCCGAACCGTAGCAATCCAGGCATACGCGCCCTTTTTATCCTTTTCTGCACGGTAAACTTCGTAAACTGCCTGCTTCTGCGCTTCCCACTGCAGCTTTATCAGCGGTTTCGTAAATCCGGTATAATTCCCCGCCGCATCCTTTACATCTACATTCATAACGGAAGCAGAAAACTCATACGGAACTTCGAATTCCCCAAAAGATATATCTTCCTCCAGTTCTTCTCCTTCTTCATCCTGACCGTTGTAAGGCAAAATAAAGACCTTATAAGAGGCTCCCGGCTGCAACACACAGTCAATTGTCAAACTATTCTCTTTATAATTTTCCGCCAGCTCCTCATCATTCAGATACACGGAAACATACTGCGTGTACATGCTCTCCCATTTCATCTCCAGCCGTTTCGTTTCTTCATTATACTCTATCGTATAATCCGTAATCTTCGCCTCATAATCATCCACAACCAAGGTATAGTCCTGCGGCGTACCCTCTTGATTGCCGTTATTGATAGGAACTATCTTGAGCTTATGTGTGCTCCTGGGTTCCAGCTTCAGGGACGCTACCCAGCTTCCTTCGTTATCCATGTAAGCGCCATTCAAAGGATTGTCCGAGTCATCCAGGTAAACTTTTACGTTTTTTACACTTCCCCAGCCATCGTCGCCCTCATCTTCATCCCAGTCCACATAAAGCACCTGTCTTTCCAGGTCATAATCTACATATAAGTTCTTGATAACCGCCTTTGGATATGTTACATCGCATGATACTTCTCTTGTCTCACCATTTATATCTTCCGTCCCTTCATTTCTCCTGTATGGCACCACTAGAAATGCAAATTCTTTCAAGTATTCTTCCCAATCCTTATATTCATACGCAAAACTCTCTCCTTCATACTCTTCAGCAATCGTAGTATAGCCGCCTGTTTTCTTTTTCACCTGAATATTGACATAATCCCCATCCAAATCATACCTTAAAACGATACGCCTTTTCTCTCCGTCCCACTCTGCAGACAGATTTTCAATCGTCGGCTTCTCTGAACCATCATCTGTGCCGGAATCTTCTCCTCCTCCGGCTCCATCTCCTTCGCCGGAATCTTCTCCCCCGCCGGTTCCATCTCCTTCGCCGGAATCTTCTCCTCCTCCGGTTCCATCTCCTCCGTCAGAATCTTCTCCTCCTCCGGAGCCGTCTCCTTCGCCAGAACCTTCTTCTCCGCCAGAACCTTCTTCTCCGCCGGATCCATCCTCTCCGCCGGAATCTTCCCCCTCACCAGAATCATTATTTGTGTTAATTCCCTGGTTTCTGTTTACATCCTTCTTAGATTTCAGGATTTCCTGCTTCTTCTCTCCTGCGTCCTGCATCCCTATTCCCCAGCCGCTATCAGCCGCCGCAATTGCCGAATTTGCCTGCATCACTGAAAATATCATCACTACTACTAAAAGCCATGCCAAACACCTCTTGTACCTCATAACTGTACCCCTTTCGCAGCTCAAACCGCAGTTTTTGATATATTATACCCTTATTCTCTCTTTATTTCCAGCCTTATCAAAACCCTTAAAAAGATTTTTAATCTATCTGTAATACTTTGCTGGAACGTTCCTGAAAAATAACATATATAAAAAACCCCGCAGATGCATTTCCAACATCCACGGGGTTGATTTTCACTGAAATTATTTGAGAGTAACTTTTGCTCCCTCGCCTTCCAGCTTTGTCTTAATCTCTTCAGCTTCAGCCTTAGATGCTGCTTCTTTCAGTACCTTCGGAGCGCCATCAACTACTTCTTTTGCTTCTTTCAGACCAAGTCCTGTTACTTCACGAACAACTTTGATAACCTTAACCTTGTTCGGGCCAACCTCTGTCAGCTCTACATCGAACTCGTCTTTCTCTTCTGCTGCCTCTGCTGCGCCGCCTGCTGCTGCTACAACTACGCCTGCTGCTGCAGATACGCCGAACTCTTCCTCACATGCTTTTACTAAATCATTTAACTCTAATACAGATAACTCTTTGATAGCTTCAATAAACTCAGCAGTTGTTAATTTTGCCATTTCATTTTCCTCCATTTTTATATTATTAGGTTCGGTATGCCGGGTTACGCCTCTTTTGCTTCAGCAATCTGGCTAATAACACGAGCAAAGTTTGCGATAGGTGACTGGATGCTTCCAAGAAGTTTTCCAAGAAGTTCTTCTCTTGAAGGAATGCTTGCCAGCGCCTGAATGCCCTTCTCATCGTAATAAGCATCTTCTACAACACCTGCAACCAGGTTCAGCGCCTGAACGGTCTTAGCATGCTTTGCCAGGATTCTTGCAGGAGCTGTTGCGTCTGTTTTGGAAATAGCCACTGCGTTCGGGCCTTCCAGATGCTTGCACAGTTCTTCACACGGAGTATCCTTGAATGCGAAATTCATCATCGTGTTCTTGTATACCTTGTAGACAACTCCGGCTTCCCTCATCTCTTTACGCAGAGCAGTATCCTGTTCTACAGTGATTCCACTGTAAGTAGCCAGCACAACCGCTTTTGCGTCTTTGATGTTTTCGCTGATTTCTGCTACGATAGGCTGTTTCAGTTCTACCTTTGCCATGAATGGTGCACCTCCTTTATAGTATGTGTACCGCCAAAACAGAAAACGCGCTGTGGCATCTTTCTGTACACGTGAGTAAAAGCCTCCCTGCAAGACACAGGGAGACTCATAAATCATTCTTACGAACTCATTACTCCTCGGTAGGCGTTTTGACCTTATGCCTTACGGCACCTACTGTCTTCGGCAGTTTCTCAAAGAGAATAGCACAGGACCGGCCAAAAGTCAAGATTTTTTTGAAAGCATTTACGCCTATTCTGTCACATTTCCCGACGCCACGTCCTCAAAAGCTTTTATCATCTCTTCATCTGGCGCTTTTGTACACAAGCTCACGATAACGATAAGCGCCAGGCTTACTGCAAATCCTACTACAAGGGAGTAAAGTCCCGTAGCAGTTCCCAGTGTCTGTCCTCCCATCAGAGGTATGTAATCCCAGATAAGAACGGTAAGACCGCCAGATATGATACCCGCCACAGCTCCCGCCATGTTTGTTCTCTTCCAGAACAGGGACAGCACAACCGTTGGGCCAAACGCTGCGCCCAGGCCCGCCCAGGCATTTGACACCAGCCCCATAATGCTGCTGTTTGGATCGAGCGCGATAATGTATGCCAAAATTGCCACAACGATTACGGTAACACGGCTAATCGTAAGCACTTTCTTATCACTTGCCTTGGGATTAATCACGCCCTGGTAAATATCCTTAGAAGCAGATGACGCGGTAATCAAAAGCTGAGAGTCCGCCGTAGACATAATTGCCGCCAGGATTCCGCACAGGAAGATTCCTCCGACAAACGCCAGGCTCAGATCCTTTGTGAAAAGCTGGGTAATCATTTCAATAAAGACATTCTCTGTGGATACCGCGCCCTCTCCAAGAAGCATCGGGAACAGATACGCGCGTCCAATAACGCCGATTACAACTGCCATTCCCAGGGAAATTGCCACCCATACGATAGCGATCACTCTTGATTTCTTTAGTTCCTTCTCGTTCTTAACCGCCATAAACCGTGTGAGGATATGCGGCATACCGCAGTATCCCAATCCCCAGCCAAGCTGAGAGATAATCTCTACCGCACTGTACGGACGCTCGCCATTGCTAAACATATTCAGATAGCCGTCCACTCCTCCCGGCACATTGCTCGCCTCCAGATTTGCCATCAAATTTTCACCGCCCATAACTGCATACGCAAGAATCGGCACAATCAAAAGCCCTACCAACATCAGGGTTCCCTGGATAAAATCTGTCGTGCACACTGCCATAAATCCGCCCATAAATGTATAAGCGAGAATAACTGCTGCTCCAATCGTAAGAGCCAGCGTATAATCCATGCCAAACACACTGGCAAACAGCTTCCCTCCGGCAGCCAATGCAGATGCCGTATATACCAAGAAAAAGATAACAATTACAATAGAAGAAATAAGCAAAAGCACTTTCTTCTTATCATGGAAACGGTTCTCCAGATATTCCGGGAACGTCACGGAATTGTTCGCACGGATGGTATAGCGGCGGAGCCTGCCTGAAATGCAAATCCAGTTCATCACCGTTCCGATAAACAGCCCCACGGCAATCCATGCCTGCCCTGTCCCCAGCGCATAAATAGAACCCGGCAATCCCATCAGAAGCCAGCCGCTCATATCAGACGCCTGCGCAGAAAGCGCTGCTACCCAGCCGCTGAGTCCGCGCCCACCCAGAAAGTAGTCATCAGCGTCTTTATTTTTCTTCATATAAAATGCGCCGATTCCCAACATCATTAACAAATACGCCGCAAATGCCAGCAAAAACCATATTGTATTTGTTCCCATTCTTTTCTCCTCTTATCCTTTTTGTATTTCAGCTTCCGGATAATTTCACGGACACTAATACTTTACACTTTAACAAACTATAGTGATAACGTCAAGCAAAATCGCAATTTCCCTGCTACTCTGCTGCCCACCGAATTACACCCCTATATTCTCCAAAAATGCCACATATCCCCGATATGCCTCATACACATCCACTTTGCTGACGATTTCCCACGGCGCATGCATATTCAGCACTGCCACGCCGCTGTCAATTACATCCATGCCATAATTTGCCAAAATGTAAGCAATCGTTCCGCCGCCGCCCTGGTCTACCTTGCCAAGCTCAGAAGTCTGCCAGGAAATCCCATTCTCATCAAGTACCTTCCTGATTTCCGCCATGTATTCTGCATTTGCATCGTTGGAACCTGATTTTCCTCTGGAACCGGTATATTTATTGAACGTCAGCCCCTTTCCAAAATATGCGCTGTTGTTTTTCTCCATAACGCTGGGATAGTTGGGGTCAAAAGCCGCGCTTACGTCCGAAGAAAGCATTTTTGAGTTGCGCAGCGCCCGCCGCAGCGCCAGTTCACTGTATTCTCCCGTGCAGTTCATGATCTCCGCAACTGTATTTTCAAAGAAACGCGAATGCATTCCTGTAGCTCCCACGCTTCCGATTTCCTCTTTATCCGTCAGAATGCATACACAAGTCCTTTTTACCTCACGCAGGTCAAACATTGCAAGATATGACGGATATGCGCACACCCTGTCATCATGCCCATAAGACATAATCATACTCCTGTCAAACCCATAATCCCTGGCCGCGCCCGCCGGAACCGCCTCAAGCTCCGCAGAAGTAAAATCTTCCTCGTCAATCCCATATTTTTCTTCCAACAACTTCAAAATTTGTTTTTTCACCGGCTCTTTTTCTTCACCGGCAAGCGGAATACTGCCAATCAGGATATTCATATCCTCTCCTTCAATGACCTTATTCGCCTTCTTCTCAAGCTGTGTGCCGGAAAGATGAATTAGCAAATCGGACACGCCAAATACCGGCTCCCCGTCCTTTTCACCAATGGACACCTGTACTGCCGTACCATCCTTTTTCGCCACTACCCCATGAAGCGCAAGCGGAAGAGCCACCCACTGGTATTTCTTTACGCCGCCGTAATAATGTGTTTCCAACATAGCCAAATCCGTATCCTCATACAGAGGGTTCTGTTTCAAATCCAGCCTCGGGGAATCAATATGCGCGCCCAGGATATTCATTCCGTTCTCCATAGGCTCCTCGCCAATATGATACAACGCCAGGGATTTTCCCATATTTTCTGCGTACACTTTATCCCCTGCTTTCAGGGTTCGTCCCGATGCGATCACATTTTCCAAGCTCTCATACCCATGTTCTTTCGCCTGGCGGATAATCTCTTCTGTACACTCCCGCTCCGTTTTGCATTTTGTTAAAAACGCCTTGTATCCTTCTGCAAAATCGAACACCTCTTTCTGCTTCTCACCCTCATATTTTTTCCATGCATTTTCACGTTCCATTCGCTTTACCTCCTTACATTCCTTTCGCTTTTCTTACACACGCTTTCATAGCCTCAATCACTGCACTGCGGAAACCTTTTTCTTCCAGAACCCTGACTGCCTCTATAGTAGTCCCTCCCGGAGAACATACCATATCTTTCAGCTCACCCGGATGCCTGCCCGTCTCCAAAACCATCCTTGCACTTCCCAGTATTGCCTGAGAAGCGAATTTATATGCCTGCGCCCGCGGCATACCGTCCGCCACTGCTGCGTCCGCCATTGCCTCAATAAACAGAAACACGTACGCAGGAGAACTTCCGCTCACCGATACTACCACATCCATCAAATGCTCGCTCAGCACTTCTGTCTCCCCGCAGCTTCGCAGTATCCGGCATACCTGCTCAAGCTCTCCATCCTCCACCCGGCGGTTCCGGCACACTCCGGTAATGCCCTCCCCTACCAGCGCAGGAGTGTTTGGCATACAGCGCACCAGCTTTAGCGGCTTTCCAAATCTTTCCTCCAGCCAGTCTAGGCTCTTTCCTGGGGCAATCGACACCACGATCTGGCTATCGCTTATGCACTCCCGGATTTCCTCTATGATTTCCTCATAATACTGAGGTTTTACCGCCAGAACCAGGATTTCTGATTTTTCCGCCACTTCCCGGTTACTGAGGGCAGTACAGATCCCAAAGCATTCCCGCACCCTCTGCAGGCTCTTTGCACTTGAAGTAGAAGCAATGATCTCATCCTTTTTCAGCAGTTCTTCTTTCAGGATGCCTCCGAGCATAGCCCCGGCCATATTTCCGCACCCAATAAAACCCAGTTTCATACGACGCGCCTCCTTAAATATATACAAAATCTTATTCCAAAGTCTACCAAAGGAACAGGATAAGGTCAAGTTTTTCATTGAATAAACCCCCGCCTTAGTCTATAATATGAATACTGAAAGGAGCTTCCATGGAAAAAAATGCATATATGAAACTAATCGAAGAAATTTCCTTAAATGCCTGGCCGTCCCATAAAATCGAGCTGTACGACGGCTGGCTTATCCGTTTTTCCCATAACTATACATACCGCACCAACAGCGTTGAACAGGTAGGAAGTTCCCTGATTCCCGCAGAAGAAAAAATCGCCTACTGCGAGCGCGTCTATACGAATTTCCATACGCCTGTAAACTTTAAAATCAATCCCCTGCTGGAACCGGAATTTGACCGTATGCTGGACGCACGCGGTTACAAAATCCGCCATACAACAGAAGTTATGACCATGCCCATAGAAAATCTCGCGCCTTATCCACAGCTTTCGGCGGAATACGAATATTATGGGCGGAATTCCGGGCTCCCCTCTTTTATAGAATACCCCGGAAATGTCATCGTGCAGCTCCGCGACCGAATTACGGACGAATGGATTTCTTCTCTTTTCCGCCTGAACGGAACCACAAACCCCACGCTGCGCCGCATCGTCCCTTCCATGTTTAAGGCAATTCCGAAAGAAACTATCGCAGCATTTATCGAAATTGACGGACGCCCCGTGGCATCCGGGCTTGGGATTCTTGACAGAGGACATGTGGGGCTATACGCCATCTATGTGGACGCCAGCTGCCGACGGAAACATTTTGCACGCGCCATCTGCAGCGCTGTTTTATCTGAGGCGCAGAAAAAAGGGGCGGCGAATGCATATCTCCAGGTTACCACGGAAAACGAACCTGCAAAGAGCCTGTACCGCTCCCTGGGATTTGAATATTTTTATACTTACTGGTTTCGTTCTTTGGATATGGAACACACGCATCATACATTTTACAGAAAGGAATAGAGAATCATGTGGATTGCACAAAATTGGAAGGATTATGAAGTCATCGATACTTCATGCGGTGAAAAATTAGAGCGCTGGGGAGACTATCTTCTGGTGCGCCCGGACCCCCAGGTTATCTGGGATACCCCCAAAATACACCGGGGCTGGAAAAAAATGGACGGCCACTACCACCGCAGCAAAAAAGGCGGCGGCGAGTGGGAATTCTTTTCCCTCCCCCAGCAATGGAGCATCCATTACAAAAGCCTTACCTTTAACCTGAAACCCTTCAGCTTCAAACACACCGGGCTTTTCCCTGAGCAGGCAGCAAACTGGGACTGGTTTTCTGAGAAAATCAAGACTGCCGGAAGACCCGTTAAAGTCCTGAACCTTTTCGCCTACACAGGCGGCGCCACCCTCGCCGCTGCCGCCGCCGGGGCAAGCGTTACTCATGTAGACGCTTCCAAAGGCATGGTCGGATGGGCGAAAGAAAACGCCCGCTCTTCCGGGCTAGCTGAGGCCCCCATCCGCTGGATCGTAGACGACTGTGTAAAATTCGTAGAGCGGGAAATTCGGCGTGGAAATCACTATGACGCCGTTATCATGGATCCTCCTTCCTACGGAAGAGGTCCCAAAGGCGAAATATGGAAAATCGAAGATGCTATCCACCCGCTGATAAAGCTCTGTACCAGGCTTCTCAGTGACGACCCACTCTTTTTTCTTGTCAATTCCTACACAACCGGATTGGCTCCGGCTGTCCTGACTTATATGCTCGCCACAGAGCTGAGACAGTTCCACGGAACCGTAGATTCCCAGGAGGTCGGACTGCCCGTCTCCTCAAACGGGCTGGTACTTCCCTGCGGCGCCTCCGGGCGGTGGAGCCGGTAAAATACACAACTGTGCAACTTTCCAAACTACAGCAAAAAACATGCCTGCTTTCAGAAAGAGCCTTACCGATACTTTCCACGTACGATAAGGCTCTTTCTTTTGCATGTATTATCCAAAAAAACTCAGAACTACGCCCGATACGGCTCCGGCTGCATACAATAGTCCTGTGATTTTCAAACTCTCCTTCTTATCTTCATTCATCCGGAAAAGCACCGCCAGCCCCAGTCCTGCTCCCGTACAAAGTCCCGCGACTGCGGAAGCAAAGCTAATAGCTCCGCTCAGGTAAAGCTGTGTCAGCATTACAGAAGAAGCACAATTGGGAATCATGCCGACCAGAGCCGCAAGCAGCGGCTGAAGCAGGGAATCCCCCATCAGCACCGCTGAAAGCTTTTCTATTCCCACCAACTCTATCGCCAGATTCAAAATCCCTGTAAAAACGAAAATATATGCAAATACGCTTACCGTATGATGCAATGCCGCCTGGAAAACATGTCCTTTTCCATGTTCATGTGTATGCCCGTGACAGCCGCAGTCCGCGCAGATACGCTCCATATCTTCTTCATAACTATGACGTTCCGGAATCCATGTATCAATCAAATAGCCCGCCGCCGTGCCAATCACAACCTTCGCCGCCAAAAGCCACAGAATTTCTCTTCCGCGCCCCGGATTTCCCATCAAAATCAGAACCGCCTCATCCGATGTCGCCAAAAAGACTGCCAGAATCGTTCCCGGTGTAATGATTCCTCCCGCGTACAGATTCGCCGCCACCACCGAAAAACCACACTGCGGCACACAACCCAAAAGCGCCCCCGCCAAAGGGCCTGCATGCCCTACCTTAGCCAGCAGCCGGTTCATATATTCCCCTGAATATTTCTCCAGCCATTCCATCAACAGAAAAGCCGCCAGAAGAAACGGCAGCATCTTCACGCTGTCCAGCGCGGCATCCATCAAAACATCTGCTATCATATATCCTCCCCTCCAGGCGGCAGACGCTTCTGACAGCGCCCGCACCTTCATGAGTATCCATCATAACACGGAATCGTCGCTTTCACAACTTTGTATTTTCTGAATAAATTGTAGGGAGGTAACAGTTCCGCTTTCAAATTGCGGTTTGTCGGGGAGTTTACCGCTCATCCCAGACAGTTACGGAACTGATAGTTCTCCGTGTTTACACCTGAAGTCTGCGAAACCGGAAGTTACCGCGCTTACGCCGGACGCCGGGAAACTGCAATAAAAGTATGGACTGTCGCACAAAGAGGTGAACTATGAATATCTTTATGGCTCTTCTGATTGGCCTTGCCGTAAACCTGGATAATCTGCTGATTGGGATTCATCTGGGCATACGCCATCAGAGACTTTCTATATGGCAAAACTTAATAATCGGCGGCACGACCGGGCTATGTGCCTTTGGCTCTACCTGTGCCGCCCGTTTGATTTCCGGTCATTTCCTGTTCTATACGAATCTGATTGCTTCCGCTATCATGATTCTTTTTGGAATTTTCTGTCTCTACCAAAGCATAACGCAAAAAAATGATACCCCCGAGCTCCAGGAAACACCCAGGTTCACAGACGTACTAATCCTTGGTTTCGTACTGGCAGTGAATTGTATTCCACCTTCACTTAGCGCAGGCGTAATGTCTCTCTCTCCCATATGGGTAGGATTCTTTTCTATGCTTTTTTCCTGCCTCAGCATCCAGGTCAGTGTTATTTTAGGGCAGAAATTCCTGCGCTGCAGATTTTTTTCCGTTCTCACTCCATTTTCAGCAGTTTTATTAATTCTAATTGGAGTTCTGGAACTGTTTGCATAACCTTTTTCTCTAGTCAAATCCCCCGTCTCAAAGGACGGTATTGACCCTCGCGGCAGTCGCCAAATACCTGCATACAGTCGCTTGGATCGTTGCCCGCGGGCACAAAATGGCGTACCAGACTTCTATATCCGGTACGCCATTTTCACATAGCATCTTTTTACTCTATTACCATCCTTGCCGCGCCATAAATACCCGCGTCATTTCCCAGCGTTGCCAATGCAAACTCTGTTCCCTTGCAGGCATCCAGCACATAATTCACGTAATATTTCTTTACATAATCCAGAATCACGGTTCCGGCTTTTGATACGCCGCCGCCGATTACAAAGATTTCCGGGTCTACTACGCCTGTAACACTAGCCAAGGCAGTCCCAAGGTATTTTCCAAACTCCTCTGCTACTTCACATGCCAATGTGTCCCCGGCTTTCACTGCATCGAACACGGTCTTTGCAGAAACCTCTCCCTCTCTCAACACTGACGACATGCTGCTTTCTGCAAGTTTCTTATTTGCCAGATATACAACTCCGGTAGCAGAAGCCACTTGCTCCAGGCAGCCCTTATTACCGCAGCCGCAAGGCTTGTCCATCTTGTCCTCAACGTGGATATGACCGATTTCGCCGCCTGCTCCATGACTTCCGGTAAGGATTTTCCCGCCAATGATAATACCGCCGCCGACGCCGGTTCCCAGCGTAACCATCACTACATTCTTATGGCCTTCACCGCCGCCCTTCCACATCTCTCCCAGAGCCGCCACATTCGCATCGTTTCCAACCTTCGTAGTAATACCTGTCAGTTTTTCCATCTCGCCTGCAAGATCTACATATCCCCAATGCAGATTAACCGCCGTGACTACTGCGCCTTCTTCATTTACAGGTCCTGGAACGCCTACACCGATTCCTGCGATGTCTGCTTTCTCAATCCCTTTTTCTGAAATCTTTGTCTCAATTGCCGCCGCTACATCCGGAATGATGTTCTCGCCATTTCCTTCGGAACGGGTTTTGATTTCCCATTTATCCAAAACGTTACCCTGCACGTCAAATAAACCGCATTTTACCGTAGTTCCCCCAATATCAATCCCAAAACAATATTTCTTCATCCCACAAATCCTCCTTACACAAAATGCCTGAGTACTGTTTACGCAATTCCACTTTAGAACACAATCCCCTATTGATAATCATATGATCTCTACTTATAAGTTTGCTTTGTCCGCCAACGGAAACTGAAATGCCCTAAAAATCACCAGATTCGTGCCATATAATTGTTTCATTAAAGATTTATCATCGTCGCATAAAAGATGAATCTCTTCATTTCTGTTATTACAGACACAAATCCCCTCCATATACCGGGAAAGCACCTTATTTTTTATATATTTTTCTTTGTCATCCTGTAATTCTTCCGGTATGTTTCGCTCTATGGCTTCGATAAATTTCTCGTACGGAACATTCTTTGTCATTGGTTTTTTGCTGTATAATACAACCTTATCGTGACTATTTACATATTCCGTATATATAGCTGATTGACAAAGACGCTCTTTCATTTCATCTGCATCTTTTGATATGATTCTAACTTCACTGTCACTAACAAAAGAAAGCTCTTCGTGATTTAAAAGCTTTTTGCTTAATTCAACAATATATTCGGGCGCATAATATTTTTTGGGGGATGTTTTTATCTCATCCAGCGCTTTCCAAAAGAAATTGTCTGTGAAGCTTAAATAATTGTCGAAGTTTCCTTTTGCATTTATCCATTGTTTTAACAGATTTTCCTTTGTTGGAAACAGTACACTTTGTTTCAACATCCAATCAACGATTATTTCTGCCATCCATTCCAGATTTGAAATATGCTTATTGAAAACAACCTGAGAGTACGAAAAAAATTTATTTATGAGATATTGATCCGCTGCCGCAATTCCCTTTTCATTAATACATAAGATTTCTTTTCCATCGTATACCCTTCTCTCGAAGCACCTGATTAATTGATTCATTTCAAAGCTTCCAAATCCGGTACCCGCAAAAGCTGCGTCACGCATCATATAGTCAATTCCATCTGCATCAATTTCTGAATGTAAAATCTGCACCCATAACGGGTTTGTATCTTGTCTTTTTACATTCCCTGTAATCATATCGCAAATAATATCTATAGACGCCTCACCACATTCCTCTGTGATAATCTTCTTTATCTGGGGATCTGTACGGATAATAGCTGCTCCTACTGCCTCATGATGCCCCTCTACAGAACCTACCATAAATTCTTTAGCGACTGGCAATGAAAATCTCTCTATATATCGTTTCATATCACCATTTACTGCCTGGCAAACACTGTCCTCTTTATAGTTTTCCATGCCTTTTTTATAAGGAGTTTCACATACATGCGAAAGAGGATAATGTCCTATGTCATGCAGAAGTCCCGCCATCCGTATAATCTTTCTGTCCTGATCAGGCAGCTCCAGTTGCCGTGCTATTTTATCCGCAATATGCATTACACCTAACGAATGGATATATCTTGTATGTTCCGATCCGGGAAAAATCCAATTTGCAATGCTTAACTGTTTAATACTTTGCAGTCTTTTAAACAACAGGGTATTCATGACTTCTTTTTCCGCATCCGAGTACTCAATAAATCCATGTACATTGTCAAGTATCTTATCCGTAAATTTTATCGCCATTTTCCAACACCTACATAGCTAAATTCTCTATTAAACGATAAGCCTTTCTATTTAAAGCGTCATCATTTAAATGCGGCTTTCTGTCCGTTAACACCTGAAGAATTTCTTCTTCTGAAGCATTGCTTCCCATTTCTTTCATTCTTAAAAAATGAATCGAAGCCAGACATTCTGTCCAGTTTTTCACCCCATATTTTTCTTTTGCGTCAGCATCGCTGAAGATTTCTTTTAATCTTTCAATGCGCTGTTCTGCTTCCGGCGTGTAGTTTAATCCCATACAGGCAGTCCCATTTTCCATATACATATCATCTAATAAGACCTGTGAATATGGTCCATGTTTATACCAGTCAAATCCGTAATGGCCAATATTCACTCCTTCTTCCTGCAAAAGATAAACCATTTTCTGCATTTTTAACCGATCTTCAAACCTTCCATACGAAAACGACTCACCAAAAACCTTCTTGTATACAGGCAATAAAAATTTATTCGCCATAGCAACCCCTCCTTTTGCCATCCTTTATCAAAAGTGTTCCTTCTTGATGAGAATGAACTTCTCTCTCTTTTATTATACAGTAAACATTGCCCCTCGTATACTGAACTTTTTATTGCTCTGTAATCCTGGCTTATCTTCTGTAATAGTATATTACCAAATAGTTTTAGATGTGTCAATCATTTTTGTGTATATTTCAAAAATCAAAATGTGATTTTTCTTTAATCCTTCCTTCCCCTTGATAGGGATTCCTGCACCCTCTTGTACAGCTCTTGCGCAGCGTTATACCCCATCTTCTTCTGTCTGTGGTTCACCGCCGCCGACTCTACGATAACTGCCAGATTCCGCCCCGGACGGATAGGCAGGGAATGGCATACAATCTTGTTTCCAAGAATTTCCGTATACTCCTCTTCCAGCCCCAGCCTGTCATACTCTTTATCCCGGTTCCACTCTTCCAGCTTAATTACCAAATCAATATTCTGGGTATTTTTTACACTTTCCACACCGAACAGCGTCTTTACGTCGATAATCCCAATACCCCGCAGTTCAATAAAATGACGCGTGATATCAGGCGCAGTCCCTACCAGAGTCACATCGCTGACCTTGCGTATCTCCACAACGTCATCCGTGACAAGGCGGTGCCCCCGCTTAATCAGCTCCAGCGCTGCCTCACTCTTTCCAATGCCGCTCTCGCCCATAATCAGCACACCCTCGCCGTATACGTCAACCAACACGCCATGAATGGAAATACAGGGAGCCAGCTCCACGTTCAGCCAGCGGATAATTTCTGCCATAAACGCAGATGTTGTCTGATGGGATCTGAAAATGGGAACGCCATATTTATGCGCCAGCTGCAGCATGTCCTCATCCGGCTGTGTCCTCGTAGTATAAATCACACATGGCATCTTGTATCCCAGAAACTGGTCGTATACCTTGAGTTTCTCTTCCCGGGGCAGATGCTCCAGATACGTGTATTCCACATATCCGATAATCTGGACGCGCTCAGAAGCAAAATGGTCAAAATACCCTGTGAGCTGCAGTGCTGGACGGTTAATATCCGGCAGGGTGATTTCAATTGACGACATATCAATATCCGGGGTCAGGTTTTCCAGCTTCATCTGCTCCATGACCTTCGTCAATGCTACATTACTCATACCTTTCCTCCTTTGAATCCTCTAGATACTTTTATTTTATCATACTTTTCCTCTCACATCCAGCATAATCCCGAACGAATGGGGTATGTATAGTATTCCTTCTAATTCCGGCTTTCCAGAGAATTTACCGCTTACATCCTGACGCATATCTATAATTCCACGCGCCCCTCCAGGGCACGCAGCAGCGTTACCTCATCAATATATTCCAGATCGCCGCCCACCGGAACGCCGCTAGCTATCCGGCTGACTCTGATTCCCGTCGGTTTGATAAGTTTACTGATATACATGGCCGTGGTCTCGCCCTCCAAGCTGGAATTCGTAGCTATGATAACCTCTTTTACCTCTCCCTGAAGCCGTACCATCAACTCTTTCAATTTGATATCTCCCGGCCCTATGCCAAGCATAGGCGAAATCGCCCCGTGAAGCACATGGTAAACCCCTTCATACTTCCCTGTCTTTTCATAAGCCGCCAGATCACGGGTATCCTCCACAACCATAATCATAGACTGGTCACGTTTGGGGTTGGCACAGATAGGGCAAAGTTCCTGATCTGTCAGCGTTCCGCACTGGCTGCAGTAGCGTACGTTTTGCCTGGCCTGTATCATCGTATCAGAAAGTCTCTGCACCTCTTCCACCGGACGGTTAATAAGGTAAAATGCCAGCCGCTGGGCAGACTTAGAACCGACGCCGGGAAGCTTTGAAAGCTCCCCGATAAGTTCACTAATTTGTTTGCTGTAATAATCCATCAGAACGGAAACCCTCCGCCCAGGCCTCCCATGCCTCCGGTAATCTTAGACATAGCCGCCCCTGCTTCTTCCTCCATCTTCCGGAGAGCTTCATTGGCAGCCGCCATAATTAAATCCTCAAGCATCTCAATATCATCCGGATCTACCACCTCTTCAGCCAGTTTCACTTTCGTAATCTCCCGCTTGCCGGATACGCTTACTTCTACTGCGCCGCCCCCTGCTGCTGCGGTAAACTCCTTTTCCTCCAAAGCTTTCTGGCTCTCTTCCATCTGCCTCTGCATTTTCTGCGCCTGTTTCATCAGATTATTCATATTACCCGGCATGCCTCCGCCCGGAAATCCTCCACGTCTTGCCATTTCACTTTTCCTCCTAATCCTCAATTTCAATATCCGCGTGGACAAATTTTTTGATAGCATCTTCCACACTAATTTTTGATAAACGTCCTCCCACCAAATGTTCATCTGCTCTCAGGACGAATTTCACTTCTACATGTTTCCCCAATTTCCCCTCAATGATTTTCTCCAGCTCTTGCTTTTTCTCCTCACTGTTTAGATATGTCTCTCCTAAAAAGTCTGAAAACACTACAAATAGCCTTCCGTCATTTTCCTGAAACTTTGGCACTGCCTGGGCAAGAGTCTGCCGAAACCTCTGTCCCTCTGCTGACGCCACGATGCTGTTCCACAACCGCATAACCTCCTGTAAGTCTTCCGGCGCCGCCATTTCCGGTTCTGCTTCCGGCTCATGGCTCTCCTGGCCGGCAGGCTGCCCTGTTTCCGGCCAAACACTCTGTATCGGCGCTGCCTGCACCATCCTTCCATTTTCCAGCTTTTTTTCCAGCGCGCGGATACGTTCTGCCATAGAAATCTCATCGTTCTCCATCTGAGGGCGGCACAGCTTAATCAAAGCCACTTCCAGCAGCACCCGCTTGGAAGCCGCATATTTCATCTGATTTGAAAGCTCAGAAAAAATGCGGATATACCGCATTAGCGTATCATTCCGCACCAGCCCCGCCTCTTCCCGCAAAGTCTCCAGATTTTCTGTGGACACATCTAATACATCCTCCATATCATCCGAAGATTTCAGGAGCAGCAGGTTCCTGAGATACCAGGTAAAATCTGTGGCAAATTGTCCCAGTTCCCGCCCCTGCATAATTAAATCCTCCAGATGGGCAATCACCTGCACCACATTGTTTTCCAGAACCTCCCGCAGCAAACGGCCAAACTCTTCCGTATCCACAGCTCCCAATACTTCAAGTACATGATCATAGGTAAGCTTCTGTCCCAAATAAAAGGCAATGCACTGATCCAGCAGGCTCAGCGCGTCACGCATAGAACCGTCCGCTTTCTTGGCAATATAGCGCAGCGCCTTCTCTTCCACCTCTACCTGTTCTTCATTCATCAGCTCCCGCATTCTGTCAGCAATCGTAGTCAGAGGAATACGTTTAAAATCATAACGCTGACACCGAGACAGAATGGTAATCGGAATTTTATGTGCCTCCGTGGTAGCCAGGATAAAAATCACATAAGAAGGAGGTTCCTCTAACGTCTTTAGGAGCGCATTAAACGCTCCTATGGACAGCATATGAACCTCGTCAATGATATAGACCTTGTATTTGCCGCTGGTTGGTGAGTACGCGACTTCATCACGGATTTCCCGGATATTGTCTACGCCATTATTGGACGCGGCATCAATCTCGATTACATTCATCGAAGTGCCCGCCGCAATCGCCTTACACGTCTCACACTCTCCGCAGGGATTTCCGTCCACCGGATGTTCACAGTTCACAGCCCGGGCCAAAATCTTTGCCACTGTAGTCTTTCCGGTACCCCTTGTGCCGCAGAACAAATAAGCATGGCCAATACGCTCTGCAGCGATCTGATTTTTTAAGGTTGTCACAATATGCTCCTGCCCCTTCACATCTGCAAAAGAGGCAGGACGAAATTTACGATATAACGCAGTATAACTCATTCATCAATCTCCGAAACTGATACCGATAAGCTTTGCTTCTTTAATCAGCTGATTATCCGGGTCAACCATTTTCAGCTTTCCGGCCACATCCGCCAGCGGTACTTTCTTTACTTTTCCATTTACGATTCCAACCATGTAGCCATACTCATTATTCATAATCAGTTTTGCTGCCCCGGCTCCCAGCCTGGTGGAAAGCACTCTGTCATACGGACAAGGGCTTCCTCCGCGCTGCGTATGTCCCGGAACTGTAATACGTACTTCAATACCTGTCTTTTTCAGAATCTGGTCTGCCAGTTCATAAGAAACCGAAGGATATTTATAGTTCTTCATTTTTTCTTTTAATTCCTTCTTTGACAGCTTTGCATCTTTCTTAGAAATTGCGCCTTCCGCAACTGCCAGAATCGTAAAGCCTGCCCCTCTCTGCGCCCTGCGGTTGATAGCCTCCACGATTCTATCAATATCATACGGAATCTCCGGCAGAAGGATAATATCAGCGCCGCCTGCGATACCCGCATGGAGCGTCAGCCAGCCTACCTTATGTCCCATAACCTCTACCAGAAATACGCGGTTATGAGATGCTGCTGTGGTGTGGATACAGTCAATCGCGTCCGTCGCGATATCTACCGCGCTCTGAAAGCCAAACGTCATATCTGTCCCATAAATATCATTATCAATCGTCTTAGGCAAATGGATGATATTCAATCCTTCTTCTCTCAGCAGATTCGCCGTCTTTTGTGTCCCGTTTCCGCCCAGGATAACCAGACAGTCCAGGCGCAGCTTATAATAATTCTGCTTCATTGCCTCTACTTTATCCAGGCCGTCAGCATCCGGCACACGCATCAATTTAAATGGCTGTCTTGATGTTCCCAGGATTGTGCCTCCTTTTGTCAGGATTCCTGAAAAATCCATTGAAGTCAGCATCCGGTAATCACCGTAAATCAAGCCCCTGTATCCATCGGCAAATCCGTAAACCTCCAGATCAGGCAGATTTGAGCTTAACCCTTTCACAACTCCGCGCATGGTGGCGTTCAATGCCTGACAGTCGCCGCCGCTTGTTAACAAACCGATTCTCTTTTTCATGACATGTCGTATTCCTTTCTTCCATTATTATCGTAGCTGTCCGCCTCACGTGCAGGGATTCCCTTCACCCTGGCGAAATAAGATGTTTTTATTATAACTTATTTCGACGGTTATCACAACTGTATTCTTTGAAAATCCGTATGTGGCGTGACGGCTCTGTATTTAAAATCTTCTTTAATGGAGCTGATTTCAAATTGCGGTTTGGCGCTTACGCCGGACGGTTACAGAACCGGCAGTTCCCTGTGCTTCCGCCGGCGCATCCCCGCAAACAATGACCCTGCTATGTTATGCCATACACTAAACACTGCGCCTGGCAGGGTCGCCATAGGATTTGCCGAAAAGTTCGCCGCTGCCAGCGATACCGCAAGCCCGCTATTCTGCATTCCTACTTCAATAGCAATCGCCGTTGCCCTGGAATATTCGATGCTTAACACTTTCGCAAGCCCAAGCCCCATAACTGTACCAATCAGATTATGCAAAACCACCACTCCCAGCACTAATAAACCGCTGCTGATAAGTTTCTCTTTATTATTTGCTACAATACCTGTAGTAATCATAACAATAGCAAGAACGGAAATCAGTGGAAAAATCTCCTGGACTTTCTTGATATATTTTCCAAATATTCTATGAAGCAGGATACCCAAAAGTACAGGAACCAGGACGAGCTTTACGACGGAAATTATCATGGCCGATAATGATACCTCCACCCATGCACCTCCCAATCCATACACCAGCATAGGGGTTACCAAAGGAGCCAGCAAAGTAGAAACGATGGTCATCCCCACGGAAAGAGGCACGTCCCCG
Source organism: Hominisplanchenecus murintestinalis (assembly GCF_943193015.1). Taxonomy (NCBI): domain Bacteria; kingdom Bacillati; phylum Bacillota; class Clostridia; order Lachnospirales; family Lachnospiraceae; genus Hominisplanchenecus; species Hominisplanchenecus murintestinalis. The sequence goes on along the minus strand of NZ_CALPCM010000006.1, from coordinate 51,995 downwards.
CCCGCTATGTATGTAATCACATTACTCGCCGTACCGCCAGGACAGCAGCCTACCAAAATGACGCCAATCGCCAAATCTGGCGGAAGATTCAAAATTCTGCATAACAGCCAGGCGCCCAAGGGCATCACCGTGTACTGTGCCAGCGTGCCTGCCAGGATTTCTCTGGGCTTTGCAAATACTATTTTGAAATCCTCTGCTCTAATGGTCAGCCCCATACCAAACATTGCCGCCCCCAGAAAAAAAGAAGTATAATCTGTCGCCCAGCTAATGAACGAAGGTTTCCAAAACGCCAGAGCCGAACCGATTAAGATAACTACGCTGATATATTTTGTCAGAAATGACGCTGCTTTCCCTATTTTCTTCATGGCATCACCTCATAGCTGAAATTGTCAATCAGCCTGGTTTTGCCAATGTAAACTGCCATAGCTACCAGAACATCACGTTCCACTTGCTCTACTGGCTGTAGGGTAATCGCATCTGTTACAGAAATATAGTCAATCCGTGCCAACAGCTCCTCACAGATAATCTTCTCCATCTGCTGCACTACCATATCGCTGCTGCAGCCTTTGGCGATTACTTTTTGTCCCTGTTGTATCGCCCTGTATAAACAGAGCGCGGCTTTTCGCTCCTCCTTATTCAGATATGTGTTCCGCGACGACTTTGCCAAACCATCCTTCTCCCTGACAATCGGGCAGCCTACGATGCGGATATCAAAATTCAAATCCTCCACCATCTTCTTAATAATCGCCAGCTGCTGTGCATCTTTCTGTCCAAAATATGCAGTATCCGGCTCTACAATATGGAACAGCTTCGACACAACGGTACACACGCCCTGAAAATGAACCGGCCGCGTTTTTCCGCATAGATTTTCTGACAGCGTGTGTATATTGACGTATGCACATGCGTCATGATACATTTCCTCCGGTTCCGGATGAAAGATTAAATCTGCACCAAGACTTTCACATAGAGCAGTATCATGCGCAAAATCCCGAGGATAATCTTCCAGATCCTCATTCGGTCCAAACTGTGTCGGATTCACAAAAACAGACACCACGACTTTATCATTTTCCCTGCGGCATCTTTCAATCAGGCTTCCGTGCCCCTCATGCAGAAATCCCATAGTCGGCACCAGCCCAATGGTACACCCCGCTTTCTTCCATTCACGGATTTGTTCTCTGGTTTCTAAAATGGTTGTTGTTATTCTCATGTCTCCTCTTCCTTTTCTATGGATTTGAAGATAGCCTCTGTTCTGATTCTGCTGCTATTCCTCCTGCTCTCCTGCGCCGTGCCAGCCCATGTCCTTTAACAAACCATGCTTTTCATAGCTGGTAATCCGGCTAATTCTGTTCTCCTCGTCCACAAAAACTACGGAAGGTCTATGCTCCTTTGCTTCCCGCATATCATAACTGCCATATGCCATAATAATGATTTTGTCACCTACGCTTACGCATCTTGCAGCCGCGCCATTCAGGCAAATCATACCGCTGCCCGGCTCACCACTGATCGTATATGTCTCAAAACGGCTTCCATTATTAATATCTACGATCTGGACTTTCTCATACTCCAGAATCCCGGCTGCATCCAGCAATTCTCCATCTACTGTAATGCTGCCCACATAATCAAGCTCTGCCTGAGATACCGTTGCCCGGTGAATTTTAGCTTTTAACATCTCTACTGTCATTCCTGCTCCTTACCTTTCTTTAAAGTCCCATGACTGTTCCTGATATCTGTGAGATGCCAGTCAGTCATATCGCCAAATCCTCTGTCTCATGCCCGCCGTTCCCGGTCGAACCACTGACAGCGCCCCGTTTGTGCGGAATACACAGCGAATCAGATAGAGTATAGTTTTAGAACAAATACTATCTCCGCAGAACATTATAACACATTCCAGAGAAAATGCGAAGAACCTGGATGCGGATGGAGCCGTCGCCCCAAACACATCCAGGTTCTTCTATAAATAAAATAGGTGTTTAAATGTTGCATATATGATGAATCGCCCGAATATATTGAGAAAATAAGAAAGTTTTATATTCTTGGCAATTCCATATGCCTTTACTATGTAGACGGGAAAGCGCTTGCCTTCTCCAAGTCTTCGCATCCTTTCGGCGGGATGCCTGCCTTTGTAACAAGCTCTTTATGGAAAATTTATCCACGCTGGATCTACCCAACATCCTTTTGTTTCATTCCACCGACGGTACTGACGTACACCATTATAAGTTCTATACTTAGTAACAATCTTATCTGCACGCGGCTGTATGGAATTAACTGCTTTTGGAGTGCTCGCATCCGCCGAAAGGACTGGTACAAACGCAGATACCATCAAAAACATGGCAACAAAACAAGCAATTTTCTTAACTCTATTCATCAATCTATATTTCTAACACTAAAACCATCTTCAATCATTGTCTGAGCAAATTCAAACGGAATCTCATCTATTTTCTCATTGAATTCGTCATTTATATAATAACGATTTTCTTTATCTAACAACAACCATGTATTCTCAGGAGTCATTTCATTCATTCCACTAGTGGTTATAATCTCCGACCTGGGAGTATCATAGGCCGGTTGCCAGATAAACGAATAACTTAACAATAACGTACTGCCCATCACAACAGTAAATGCCACCCAGGATACTGCTTTCCGAATACCTGTTAATTCCTTCGGCGGGTCTGCAATTAACGCGAAACGTTTACTCAACTGCTTCTTTTTATCCGTAGTCAACAGACTTGTCGCCGTCAATGACTTCCTTGAGTCCTGCAGTTCTTTCATCCTGTATAATGAACTTTTCAGTGTGCCAAGATAATCTTTCTTCTCTTCATATCCGGCTTTTTCCATTACGACGGTATCGCATCGGATTTCCAGCATCTCATCCATCGATTCGCGTACCACTCCGGCAGATACGTTCCACCAAAAGATATCACATAAAAATTCCATGGCTATCTTTATTAAGGAATCTCTCTTACTGAAATGGGAACACTCATGAAGCAGAATATAATACATCTCTGTGTCCGTGTACTCTGCTTTGGGAAGCAGAATAATCGGTCTTCTCACTCCAAATCCCATCGGTACATCTGCCAAATTGGTGTAGCGCACCGAAAACCTCTTCTGACATTGCTTCTGAGAAGACAACTGTTCCCAGACCCTGTCAAGCTGCTGCTTCTGTGTCTCATCCGGCCGGTCTGACAGCAGAGCCTGCCGCCAAAAATTCCGGTAACGACGATAAAACCTGTAAATATGAATGATGCTTCCTATCAGCCAGCATGCAACGACTACATGCACAAGTGAAAACTCCCATGAGCCGATACTGTATGTATCCAGGCATAATGCCCGGTATATTGGTGCATAAAGCTCTCTGTCTCCCACTATAACGGTGAACGGAAATTCTACCGGAAACAGAAAGCGGAAAATGCTGACGATATATACAGCAAAAATCATCTTAATACTTAAGTATCTTATTGTACGGGCATTCTTCTGTAACAAGGCGATGATACTAAATAATACTCCGCTCCATATGACTGCCATCACAAATGAAAAGAAAGTAAATTTCATTTATTGCTCCTTTAGTTTTTCAATAATACCCTCCAACTCCCTGATGATATCATCTTTATCTTCCTGTAACTCTGTTACCATAGCTACTGCCACTTTAGGAATTGACTGTGCATCCAGCCCTCTTCCAACTGCGAAAAGCGCTACATATTCTTCTCTGGTAATTGAATATTTAAACTGACGTGCATACTGCGTACCGCAACGCACATATCCGCACACCTCAATTGCATTTTTGTCCAATAATGACTTCAGCATAATAGGAAGATAATTATCACTCCATGAATGTTCATCAGGAATTGCAAGAATTTCCACACTGGTCAGCGGTTTGTCCTGCTTCCAAAGCAATTCCATTAACTCTACTTCTTTGTCTGTAAGATGGTATTTTTTATTTTTCTTTTTTAACATAAGCTATCAACCTCTAATTATATAAGACTATGTTTTTCATTTACTATTTCATTATATAGTAAGGCAAAGAAAACGTCAATACAAATATTGGTCAAATATTATTAAAAAACGTTATATTTTTTGCCTTTTCCCCATCTTTGGTATATTTTAACGTTTATTGTATTTTCCGTCAATAGATATTACCAAAAAATATTCTTCTTACGGGAAGGAATGTCCCTCCCGCGTTCTTTTTTACTTATCCCTCCAGATAATTCTTCCTTTGGTCAAATCATATGGGGACATTTCAATCGTCACCTTATCTCCCGGAAGGATGCGGATATAGTTCATTCGAAGCTTTCCGCTAATATGTGCCAGCACCACATGGTTATTCTCCAGCTGCACCTTAAAAGTTGCCCCCGGAAGTTTCTCTACCACGGTTCCTTCTACTTCTATTACATCTGCTTTTGACATGTCTACCTCCTATCATTCTGTAAGCCTATAGCTTTTATGCTATGCCTGATTTCTTCATTTTTCACATGTTCCCATTGGATATCCCGAAACTCAACAGGAATCCGTTTCATGATCTGTATATGCTTCCATTTCTTTTTTTTCGGCTTTTCCAACGGACGGATATCTCCGTCACAAAGCCATGCATACTTTTCCTCTACTCCGGCTATCACATATAGTTTTCCTCTGTCATGCCCCGCCAGCGACCATGCCATCATGCCTCTCTCTGCCCTTTCCATAGAACCTCCCGTTACTCTGACAGGGTAAAGATTTCCGGTTCCCCATCCGTAATTAAAATCGTGTTCTCATAGTGTGCAGAAAGACTTCCGTCCTCAGTAACGACTGTCCAGTCGTCCTCCAGCCATTCCACATCGCAGCGTCCCATGTTGATCATCGGTTCAATGGCAAGCGTCATGCCAGGCACCAAACGGATTCCACGTTTCTTCTGGGGAAAATTGGGAACCTGCGGATCTTCATGCAGCTCTCTTCCGATTCCATGCCCCACTAAATCCTCTACCGGGCTGTAACCAAAACGTTTCACATAGTTTCCAATGGCTGCTGAAATCTCATAAAGCCGATGTCCCGCCCTGGCATATTTGATTCCTTCAAAGAAAGACTGTTTTGTTACGTCCAGCAGCCGCTGCACCTCCGGAGCAATCTTTCCGACAGCATGAGTTCTGGCTGAATCCGAATGAAAGCCTTTATAAATCAGCCCTGCGTCGAGACTGACAATATCACCTTCCTGCAGGATACGGTGCCTGGATGGTATGCCGTGCACCACTTCATCGTTCACTGACACGCAAATAGAAGCCGGGTAACCATTATAATGAAGAAAACTGGGAGTACATCCAAAGCTTCTGATAATCTGCTCTCCCAGACGATCAATCTCCCAGGTAGAAATCCCCGGTTTGATTGCCTTCTGAAGTTCATTATGAGTAATTTCCAGCAGCCGCCCTGCCTCTCTCATAAGTTGTAATTCCTTTGCAGATTTTATTGATACTGACATATATTTACGCTCCTAAAATCTGTACAATTGCCTGGAATACATCTTCCATTGCTACTGTACCGTCTACTTCTTTTAGAACACCTGCCCTGCCATAATACTCAATCAAGGGCTGTGTCTGTTCATGATACACATCAAGACGCTTTTTTACCGTTTCCGGCTTATCATCATCTCGGAGGATTAATCCTTCCCCGCAGGCATCGCATACATTTTCTTTTTGCGGTGCATTGTACTCTACATGGTAGGTAGCTCCACATCCTACACATGCGCGCCTTCCGCCCATGCGGCTGATAATATTTTCATCAGGTACTTCTACATTAATGGCAAAATCTACCTTCTCTCCCAGCTTCTCCAAAGCTGCGTCCAGGCTTTCCGCCTGCGGAATGGTACGCGGAAAGCCATCCAGCACATACCCTTTCTGGCAGTCGCTCTGCTGCACCCGGTCTACAACCAGGTCTACGACCAGCTCGTCTGGTACGAGGAGCCCCTGATCCATATAGGTCTTTGCTTTCTTTCCAAGCTCCGTCCCATTCTTAATGTTAGCCCTGAAGATATCGCCTGTGGAAATATGGGGAATCCCGTATTTTTCTGCAATCTTCTTTGCCTGGGTGCCTTTTCCTGCTCCCGGTGCACCTAACATAATGATTTTCATAGCATTCTTCCTTCCTTTATCATAGAATCATACGCTTTTATCCGGTAATTAATGCGAAAGTGCGCTACTTCTTTGCTGCAACCCGCCTTATGGATTACAGCAAAGAAAGAAGCACACTCTTTAATCACTCAAGAAGCCTCTGTAATTGCGAACCAGCATCTGTGACTCCATCTGTTTTAATGTCTCCAGGATAACACCTACGATAATGATAATAGATGTTCCTCCGAAAGATACAGACGCTCCGAACACTCCGTTGAATACAATCGGAATCGTAACAACAATGAGAAGTCCAACGGCTCCTAAGAAAATGAGGTAATTCAAAATCTTATTCAAGTAATCCTGCGTCGGTTTTCCGGGACGGATGCCTGGTACAAAACCGCCCTGCTTTTTCATATTGTCTGCCACCTCAATCGGGTTAAACGTAATAGAGGTATAGAAATACGCAAAAAATACAATCATAACCGCATACAGGACAAAACCTATCGTATAAATCGGCTGTTTTAAATCAAACCAGTAATTCTGATTCAACATGCCAAGAATCGTAGCTCCTACGCCTGTGCCGCCCGTCTTACCCATAAAGGTCGCAATCATCGTAGGCATAGACATCAGGGAAGAAGCAAAGATTACCGGAATAACGCCTGCGGTATTCACCTTCAGCGGAATATGGCTGGACTGACCGCCCACCATCTTTCTTCCCTGCATCTTCTTCGCATACTGTACCGGAATCCTTCTCTCTGCGTCATTCAGAAGAATAACCAGAATAATTGTAACGATAATAACCGCAAGGATGATGATTCCTGCCAAAGCACCCTTTGCTACTGTCTTATTTTTCACAAAATCATTGAACAGGCCTACAAGGTCGTTCGGAACCCTGGAAAGAATATTAATCATCAGGACGATAGAAATACCGTTTCCAATTCCTTTTTCAGTGATACGCTCGCCCACCCACATAAGGAATGCCGAACCTGCTGTCAGAGCAGTCACAACTGACACTACATTCAGGAAATTCATATTGGTAATCAGTCCCTGGTTACCAAATCCAATTGCCATAGCGAGACCTTCAATCAATGCCAGCGCTACCGTTACATAACGTGTGATTTCCTGAAGTTTCTTCCGTCCGTCCTCTCCGTCCTTCTGCATTTCCTCTAATTTCGGAATAGCAATCGTCAGCAGCTGAATGATGATTGATGAAGTGATATACGGGCTGATGTTCAATGCAAAAATCGACATCTGCTCAAAGGAACCTCCGGTGAACGCATTAAAGAAGTTAAACGCATCGCCAGACTGCTCTGCAAACCATCTTGAGAAGAATGTCCTGTCTACACCGGGTATCGGAAGCTGTGAACCAAGCCTCACGATAACCAGCATCATTAATGTGTATAAAATCTTTTTACGCAAGTCTTTGATTTTAAACGCATTACGCAGCGTTTCTAACATTAGATCACCTCTGCTTTTCCGCCAAGTGCTTCAATCTTAGCTTTTGCTCCTTCACTGAATGCATTCGCCTTTACTACAAGTTTTTTAGTCAGCTCGCCGTTGGCAAGAATCTTCACGCCATCCTTCGGTCCTTTGATCATTCCTGCTTCCTGCAGCATCTCAATGGTAACCTCTGTGCCATCTTCGAACCTGTCAAGAGCGCCCACATTGACAATCACGATATCCAGAGAGTTTCTGTTTGTGAATCCTCTCTTCGGAATACGTCTGTATAAAGGCATCTGTCCACCCTCAAATCCGATTCTCGGTGCACCGGAACGAGCTTTCTGTCCTTTATGGCCTTTACCTGCAGTCTTTCCGTTTCCTGATCCATGTCCACGGCCTCTTCTGAAATTATCACTGTGCTTTGAACCAACTGCCGGCTGTAAATTGGATAAATCCATTACGACACCTCCTTATCAAATAATATTTCTTAGATTTCCTCTACTTTCACCAGATGCTGTACCTGCTTAATTTTCCCCCAGGAAGCAGCATTGTTCGGCATTTCAACTGTCTTATTCAGCTTTCTAAGCCCCATAGCCTCTACTGTCGCACGATGTTTTGGAATGGCACCGATTGTAGATTTCACCAATGTAACTTTTAATTTATCTGCCATTTTTCTAATCCTCCTTAAGCGCGGATCTCGTCAACAGATTTCCCGCGGAGCCTTGCTACTTCCTCCGGGGATTTGAGCTGCTTTAATGCCTCAATCGTTGCGAGAACTACATTCTGCTTGTTATTTGAGCCTAAAGACTTTGTACGGATATTCTTGATTCCTGCCAGCTCGCACACGCTACGTGCCGGGCCTCCGGCAATCACTCCGGTACCTTCCGGGGATCTCTTTAACAATACGCTTGCCCCGCCGAATTTGCCTGTCCAGTCATGAGGAATACTGTTATTCTCGTCAAGCGGCACATTTACAAGCCTTTTGGCAGCATCTTCTTTTCCTTTGCGGATCGCTTCAGGAATCTCGGCTGCTTTTCCAAGCCCTGCGCCTACGTGTCCGTTGCCATCACCTACAACTACCAAAGCTGTGAAACGGAAGTTACGACCACCTTTAACAACTTTTGTTACACGTTTGATTGATACTACTTTTTCATTCAATTCGAACTGGCTAGCATCAATGATTGTATGTTTCATGTGTTCTTCCTCCTTGTCTAGAATTCAAGACCAGCTTCTCTAGCTGCATCTGCCAAAGCTTTGATTTTACCCTGATATATGAAGCCGCCTCTATCAAAGACAACAGTGGTAATACCTTTTTCTAAAGCTCTCTTTCCGATAACGGTTCCCAAATATGCTGCTGCGCTTACGTCGTTGGTTTTTTCCAGCTCTGCTTTTACATCTTTCTCAAGTGTGCTTGCAGAAACAAGAGTGTTGCCAACTGTATCGTCAATAACCTGAGCATACATATGATTATTGCTTCTAAACACAGCCAGACGCGGTCTCTCAGCAGTGCCGCTGAAACGGTTACGCAGTCTTTTGTGCTTTTTTACACGAACTTTTGATCTGGATTCTTTACTAACCATCTTTACACTCTCCTTAATTATTTCTTACCAGTCTTACCAACTTTACGTCTGATAACTTCATCATCATACTTGATACCTTTGCCTTTATATGGCTCCGGTTTTCTCTTCTCTCTGATTTCCGCTGCGTATTGGCCAACTTTTTCTTTACTGATACCTTTTACAATAATCTTGTTGCCATCCACTGTAGTTTCAAGCCCTTCCGGGTCTTCCATCTCTACAGGATGTGAATAGCCAAGAGATAATACTAATTTCTTGCCCTGCTTTGCAGCTTTGTAACCTACGCCGTTTACTTCCAGTGTCTTGGTATAACCCTCGCTCACACCAACTACCATGTTGTGGATCAGCGTCCTGGTCAGGCCGTGTAAAGATTTCATTTTCTTCAAATCATTCGGTCTTGTTACGATTACATGACCGTCTTCCATCTTAATGTCCATTTCCTTTGGAAGCTCTCTTACAAGAGTTCCTTTACTGCCTTTCACAGTAACTACATTTCCCTCTGCAATCTCAACAGTAACGCCTGCGGGGATTGCTACCGGCATTCTTCCGATACGTGACATTTCCATGTCCTCCTTACTTAGATTTTCGGAAAGGAACGGGTGTCCTTTCTGTTTTCAGTAACTTGTTTGGTTTTAGTTTTCACTAAAGTTTCTACCAAACAAACGCTAATACTTCTCCGCCTACCTGGAGCTTACGCGCCTCTTTGTCTGTGATAACGCCCTGGTTTGTAGAGATGATTGCCACGCCCAGTCCTCCAAGAACTTTCGGCAGTTCTTCTCTGTTTGCGTATACACGCAGTCCCGGTTTGGAGATTCTCTTCAGCCCGGTGATGATTCTCTCATTCTTATCTGCGCCATATTTTAATTCGATACGGATTGTCTGGAAGTTTCCTTCTTCGACAAGGTCGTATTTGCTGATATAACCTTCGTCTAAAAGAATGTTTGCGATGGCAATCTTCATTTTAGAAGCCGGTACATCTACTGTATCATGTTTTGCAGTGTTTGCATTACGGATTCTTGTAAGCATATCTGCAATTGGATCGCTCATTGTCATTTGGTTTGCCTCCTTTTATAATTAATTCCTTCGGTATGTTCCCTCAGCTAAGTTCGCACTGCGCTTTTAACTTGTGCTTACTAAGATTCGGGAACGGCCTCGCACGAACCTCAAGCCGCGCCTGACGGCTTGCTTTCACCAAGTGCTTTCGGTCACCAAGAAGCTTTCTTTACTCCTGGAATCTGGCCTTTGTATGCTAATTCACGGAAGCAGATCCTGCAGATTCCGTATTTTCTTAAATATGCATGTGGACGACCACAGATTTTACAGCGGCTGTACTCTCTTGTGGAGAATTTCTGTTTGCGCTGCTGCTTGATTTTCATTGCTGTCTTAGCCATGAAATTTCCCTCCTAACTATTTCGTAAACGGCATATTAAACTGTGTCAACAACTCTCTGGCTTCTTCGTCAGTCTTTGCGGTAGTAACGAAGATTACGTCCATACCTCTGACCTTGTCAATCTTGTCATACTCAATTTCCGGGAAAATGAGCTGCTCTTTGATACCCAGAGCGTAGTTTCCTCTTCCGTCAAATGCGTTAGGATTCACGCCTCTGAAATCACGCACACGCGGCAGCGCCAGGTTAATCAGACGGTCAACAAACTCGTACATTCTTTCCCCGCGCAGTGTCACCTTGCATCCAATGGCCATTCCTTCCCTGATTTTGAAGTTAGCCACAGATTTTTTAGCCTTTGTGAGTACTGCCTTCTGGCCTGTAACGGTTTCCATGTCTTTAACGGCTGACTCCAGCGCCTTAGCATTGTCTTTTGCCTCGCCGACACCCATGTTGACAACCACTTTATCAAGCTTCGGAACTTCCATCACATTTTTATATTCAAATTTCTTCATCATAGCATCTACGATTTCATTCTTGTAAATCTCTTTCAGTCTACTCAACTTGTGCGACCTCCTCTCTCTCAATATTAATCGATAACTTCGCCTGTTGCTTTCGCATAGCGAACTTTTTTATCGCCATCCATCTTGAAGCCCACTCTTGTAATTTTGCCTTTGTGCAGCAGCATCACGTTTGAAATAGCAATGTACGCTTCTTTGTTCACGATACCGCCCTGCTGGTTTGCGGCAGACGGCTTCGTGTGCTTCGTAACCATGCTCACACCCTCAACCAGAACTCTGTGGTTCTTTGTGTCAACAGCGATTACTTTGCCTTCTTTGCCTTTATCTTTCCCGGCGATTACCTGTACGTTATCACCTTTTTTGATTTTCATAGCTGACATAAAGTACCTCCTATAATACTTCCGGAGCAAGTGAAACAATCTTCATAAACTGTTTTTCACGAAGCTCTCTGGCTACCGGCCCAAAGATACGTGTTCCTCTCGGAGTCTTGTCATCTTTGATAATAACAGCAGCATTTTCATCGAATCTAATATAAGAACCGTCTTTACGGCGTGCACCCTTTACTGTACGAACTACCACAGCTTTTACAATGTCACCCTTTTTTACAACACCGCCTGGTGTTGCATCTTTAACCGTAGCAACGATTGTATCGCCAATGTTTGCATATCTTCTGGTAGAACCGCCTATAACCCTGATGCAGAGAATCTCTTTTGCCCCAGTGTTATCAGCTACCTTCAGTCTGCTCTCCTGCTGGATCATGCTGATATACCTCCTTATACTATTTAACTTTCTCTACGACTTCCACAAGTCTCCATCTCTTGTCTTTGGACAGGGGCCTTGTTTCCATAACCTTTACGGTATCGCCTTTGCGGCACTCGTTATTTTCATCATGCGCTTTCAGCTTATATGTCTTCTTCACGATTTTTTTGTAAAGAGGATGTTTTACATGGTCTTCGATAGCAACTACGATTGTTTTGTCCATCTTATCGCTGACTACCTTGCCTGTACGGGTTTTTCTCAGATTTCTTTCCACGTTCCTTTACTCCTTTCGTGGGATTACTCCGCTTTTTCAGAGATAACTGTCTGAATACGGGCGATGTTCTTGCGAACTTCTTTGATTCTGCTAGTGTTATCTAACTGATTTGTTGCGTTCTGGAACCTCAGGTTGAAGAGTTCCTTCTTAGCAGCTACTAATTCTTCGTTCAGCTCCGAAGCTGATTTTGTCCTTAAATCTTCTACGAATTTATTAATTTTCACTGTTATCACCGCCTTCTAAGTCTGCTCGGGAAACGATCTTGCATTTACATGGTAATTTGTGCATAGCAAGACGTAATGCTTCGCGGGCTGTTTCTTCCGGTACGCCTGCAAGTTCGAACATTACACGCCCTGGTTTTACAACTGCTACCCAGTACTCTAATGTTCCTTTACCGGAACCCATTCGAGTTTCTGCTGGTTTTGCTGTTACTGGTTTATCTGGGAAAATCTTAATCCAAACCTTACCTCCACGCTTGATATAACGTGTCATGGCAACACGGGCTGCCTCTATCTGGTTGGACTTAATCCAGCATGGTTCGGTAGCTACAAGACCAAACTCACCGTAGGTAATCTTGTTGCCTCTTGTGGCTTTACCAGCCATGGAACCACGGAACTGTTTACGACGTTTAACTCTTTTTGGCATTAACATTATTTATCGCTCCCTTCCTTTGGTCCTTTCGTTGGAAGTACTTCACCCTTGTAGATCCATACTTTTACGCCAATCTTTCCATATGTGGTATCTGCTTCCGCAAAACCATAGTCGATATCTGCGCGCAGTGTCTGAAGAGGAATTGTCCCCTCGCTGTAGAACTCTGTACGAGCCATATCAGCGCCGCCGAGACGTCCGGAAACAGCAGTCTTAATACCCTTTACTCCGGCCTTCATGGAACGTCCCATCGTAGACTTCATAGCGCGGCGGAAAGAAACACGGTTCTCAAGCTGCAAAGCGATATTCTCTGCTACTAACTGGGCATCCCTGTCCGGCCTCTTTACTTCTTTAATATCAACGATTAATTTCTTATCTGTAAACTTCTGGACTTCTGCCTTTACTTTCTCGATTTCAGAGCCGCCCTTACCGATTACTACGCCCGGTTTTGCTGTATAGATGATAACCTTTACTCTATCAGAAGCTCTCTCAATCTCAATCTTTGAAACTCCGGCACTGTATAATTTCTTCTTCAGGTATGTCCTGATGTTGTAGTCCTCTACCAGGAAATCAGCGAAAGAGCCTTCAGCATACCATTTTGAATCCCAGTCCTTAATAACACCGACTCTCAGGCCGTGTGGATTAACTTTCTGTCCCATGCTTTACCTCCTATCTTTCATTCAGCACGATGGTGATGTGGCTCATCCTCTTTTCGATTCTGTATGCCCTTCCCTGTGCCCTCGGTCTGATTCTCTTCATTGTAGGACCTTTGTTTGCATAACACTCTTCTACATAAAGATTTGAAGCATCCATCCCATTGTTATTCTCAGCGTTTGCAATCGCTGACTTTAATAATTTAGCAATTAATTCAGACGCATATCTCGGATTGTAGGTCACAATACCGAGCGCTGTCTGCACGTCTTTACCTCTAATGGCATCCAAAACAAAACATGCTTTCTGAACAGAAACCCTGGCATAAGATAACTTAGCCGACGGCCTTGTGTCCTTCTGTGCATTTCTCTCTCTCTTGATTTGGGATCTATGTCCTTTTGCCATGATGAAACCTCCTTTTTTCCTGTATTTCCCCATGTGTCTGGGGCGCCCCTCAGGGCGCTGTTTACCGTCTGTTAGCGAACGCCGGATTTCTTCTCGTCTTTGCCGTGTCCCCTGTAGGTCCTGGTTGCAACGAACTCTCCAAGCTTGTGCCCAACCATGTCCTCTGTAATATATACAGGCACATGCTTTCTGCCGTCATGGACTGCAATTGTATGTCCAACCATCTGTGGGAAGATTGTAGAACGGCGGGACCAGGTCTTAATAACCTGCTTTTCACCTGCTGCGTTCATAGCGTCTACTTTTTTAAGTAAGCTTTCATCTGCAAATGGTCCTTTTTTCAGTGATCGAGCCATAGGTTCTAACCTCCTTATAATCTCTGATTGTTTAATTATTCAGCGCCTTACCGTCACGTCTTCTTACGATAAGCTTATTAGACTGCTTGTTCTTCTTCCTTGTCTTTAAGCCCAGCGCAGGTTTGCCCCAAGGTGTGCATGGACCCGGACGTCCGATACCTGTCTTACCTTCACCACCTCCGTGTGGATGGTCGTTGGGGTTCATGACGGAACCGCGGACAGTAGGTCTGATACCCATATGGCGCTTTCTTCCGGCCTTACCGATATTAATCAGGTTGTGGTCTGCGTTTCCTACTGTACCGATTGTCGCGCGGCATACAACAGGAACCATCCTCATCTCGCCTGACGGCAGACGAAGCGTCGCATACTTGCCTTCCTTTGCCATAAGCTGCGCGGAGTTTCCTGCGGAACGAACCATCTGTCCGCCTTTTCCCGGATACAGCTCAATGTTATGAATCAGAGTACCGACTGGAATCTCTGATAATGGCAGGCAGTTTCCAAGCCTTACCTCGGCTTCCGGCCCATTCATAATCTTCATGCCGACTTTCAGTCCGGCCGGCGCCAGTATATAGGATTTCTCGCCGTCTGCATAGCAGATCAGCGCGATATTTGCTGTTCTGTTCGGATCGTACTCAATCGCAAGGACATTAGCCTGGATTCCGTCTTTCTTCCTTTTGAAATCCACCAGTCTGTACTTTCTTCTGGAGCCGCCCCCGCGGTGTCTTACCGTAATCTTACCCTGGTTGTTACGTCCAGAGTTTTTCTGAAGGGATACTACCAGGCTCTTCTCCGGCGCTTTCTTTGTGATTTCTGAAAAATCAGAACCACTCATCTGTCTCCGGGAAGGTGTATATGGTTTATATGTCTTAATTCCCATGATTCTTTCTCCTTTCGCCGCCCTGCCCTGTAACAGGAGGACGTTTCACATTTATTGTCACGCTTGTCTGCGTATGGTTTGAGGAAAATCTTACAGTCCCTCGAAAATTTCGATTTCCTTGCTTTCCTCTGTCAGAGCCACGATAGCTTTTTTCGTTTTTGCTGTCCTTCCGTAAACCATGCCGCGTCTTTTCTTCTTACCGTCAAGGTTCATGGTATTTACGCTTTTTACCTTTGTGCCCTCAAACATTTTTTCAACGGCTTCTTTGATCTGGCTCTTTGTTGCTTCCGGGTGTACTAAGAAGGTATATTTCTTCTCAGCCATAGCGTTCATACTCTTTTCCGTTACAACCGGTTTAAGGATTACGTCGTAATACTGAATTGCTGCCATTATGCGTACACCTCCTCAATTGCTGCCACAGCGTCCTTTGTCAGGACAAGAGTGTTATATTTCAAAATATCATATACGTTAATTGTTCCTGTGTGGGCTGTCTTGACATCCGGCAGGTTCCTTGCTGACAGTGCTACCGTCTGGTCTGCTTCCTTCGTGACAACCAGCGCTTTTTGGACATTCAGGCTGTCCAGTACGCCCTTCATTGCTTTTGTCTTAATCTCGGTAAGGCTCAGCTCATCCAGGACGAAAATCTTGTTTTCCTGGACTCTTGAAGTCAGGGCAGATTTCAGCGCGAACCTTTTTTCTTTCTTATTCATCTTGAAGGAATAATCCCTTGGTACCGGAGCGAATACGGTTCCACCGCCTGTCCACTGCGGCGCCCTTGTTGAACCCTGCCTTGCATGGCCGGTTCCTTTCTGTCTCCACGGCTTTCTTCCGCCGCCGGAAACTTCGGAACGGGTCTTGGCTTTCTGTGTTCCCTGACGTTTGTTTGCAAGCTGGCTTACAACTGCCATGTGTACCAGATGTTCATTTACTTTTACACCGAATACAGCATCATTCAGCTCAATCGTGCCAACTTCTTTGCCTTCCATATTGTAAACAGATACGTTTGCCATCTGTATGTTCCTCCTTCCACAAAATCCTATTTACCGGACTTTACGCTTTCTTTAATCTTTACTAAAGATTTCTTAGGTCCCGGTACTGCGCCCTTTACTAAGAGAAGATTGTTCTCAGCATCCACTTTTACTACCTCAAGATTCTGGATAGTAACCTGCTTATTTCCCATCTGGCCAGGCATTTTCTTGCCCTTAAATACCTTACTTGGGTCAGAAGCCGAACCGTTAGAACCTGCATGGCGGTGGAACTTGGAACCATGAGTCATAGGTCCTCTGGACTGTCCATGTCTCTTGATGGCGCCCTGGAAACCTTTACCTTTTGAAATGGCAGTCGCGTCAATCTTATCTCCTGCCGTGAAAACATCGGCTTTGATTTCCTGTGCTACTGCATATCCTTCTGCGTCCTCAAGCTTGAACTCCCTTACATATCTCTTGTAGGAAACCCCTGCTTTGTCAAAATGTCCTTTCAGCGGCTTGTTCACCAGTTTTTCTCTCTTGTCAACAAAGCCTACCTGAACTGCACTGTAACCGTCATTCTCTACTGTCTTTACCTGTGTCACTACACACGGTCCTGCCTGGAGTACGGTTACGGGAGTGAGAACTCCGTCCTCATTGAAGATTTGAGTCATTCCGACTTTCGTAGCTAAAATTGCTTTCTTCATGATTTACCTCCTGTTTTTCTACAGCGGATTTGGCCCGCTCGGAAATTGAACTGCACCAAATCATCCTAGTCAAACAGTTAATATAAGTGGAACATATCGTTACTTCTATATCAACCTTTTAGGATAATTTCATTCTTGCGATGCTGCCTATTTGGTCTTCATCTTGATGTCGATGTAAACGCCGGCCGGCATTTCCAGCCTTGACAGTGCATCCACCGTCTTCTGCGTTGGCGTCATAATGTCAATCAGTCTCTTATGTGTTCTCTGCTCGAACTGCTCTCTGGAGTCTTTGTACTTGTGTACAGCCCTCAGAATCGTGATAACCTCTTTCTTTGTCGGAAGGGGTACCGGTCCGCTCACCTTTGAACCGTTTTTCTTTACAGTTTCAATGATTTTCTTAGCAGATGCATCAATCAGCTGATGATCATATGCCTTCAATGTGATACGCATTACTTGACTTGCCATAAAAAAAGTCGCCTCCTATTCGCACTTGATTTCAGTACGACAAGCGGTGACTGCACACTCTCCCGTGTGTATCATGAGATACTACACGTTGTTCCCGGGCTTTGCCGGGCAGTTATATTGTACAGTGACTTGTCGCCAGTTTCATAACTTGACATTCGCTCCACGGAAAACCTGCGGTTTTCGATCCGCAGCAACCTCACGCTTCTACGCTATCAAGGTCACAACGTCTTGATTATAAAGGAAAACCCTTGTATTGGCAAGGGTTTTCCAGAAAAAATTGTTTTTTTTTCAATACATTATCCTGTCACTTCCTGATCAGGATAAGTTTCGGGAGTTTCTTATTTTTTAAAGTGGTCTTATTCCCATACTTGTCGCAAGCTTCCACACAAATCAGCCGAAGCTTTCCCTTTTTCCCAAACTCTGAAGCAGAAAGCGTATATTCATAGCGGCTTTTCTTCCTATTATAAATCATGTCCCCATAAAGCAGTTCTTTTGTGGCAGTATTTTTCCAAACGCAGGCCACAT
Organism: Hominisplanchenecus murintestinalis; assembly: GCF_943193015.1. NCBI lineage: Bacteria > Bacillati > Bacillota > Clostridia > Lachnospirales > Lachnospiraceae > Hominisplanchenecus > Hominisplanchenecus murintestinalis. Next base: position 34,373 of record NZ_CALPCM010000006.1, on the reverse strand, counting down.
ACCGCATCGGGCTTTTGTCGCTGGCTTTCACATAAAGTTTCGCTTTTCCTTTTTTCTTTACAGCCTTCCCGGTCAGAGCTATGCTCTTTTTACGCACTACAGGAGCTTTCCCGTCAGCCTTTGTGCCCTGCACAGTGAATTCAGAAAATGACAAATCGTCTACAACACTTGTAAGCGTTTCTCCCTGTCCCAGCACCTTTATACCATCCCATTCCTGCATCAAACTTGTCACTTTTGCATAGGAATATGAATCTGGAAATAGAATATGATCAATCTTCCACTTCCCCGGCTGCATCCCTTCCTCAATCTTCAGTTCGCCATGAAAAATATTATCCTCCGAAGAGCGCTCAATATCCTGAACTATTTTCTGATCACCCTCTGAGCCCCAAGTAACCCTTGCCACTTCGCTCCCCAAATGGGTTCTGCGTCTATCTGTACGTTCGTCCCTGACGCGCTTACCGGAAGAGCAAAAGTTACACATCCCAATAATAACGCTGCTGTCATTCCTTTTACCTTTCCCATACTGTCTCTCCTTCCTGTCTTTTCAAAAAATGTTTCAACTTTCATTTCTTAAATCATTATCACCAGAATCACCCAACCGTTTCTCCTACATATACTTTTTTAACTATACCTTCTATTTCTATAAATTATATATATCATCCCTTAACTTATTTATCAATACTGCATAAGTATTTTTATCTGGTTTACTTTTTATTATATATTTTGACATTATTTTAATATTTACGCAAGAACTCCAGCCCAAATCAATAATATAACACTAACAACACTGTATCTTCTGTTTATTCCTGTCTCCTCAAAAAAACACTCCTCTCTGATAAGAATTTTCACATTTTAATTCTTATCAAAAAGGAGTTTCTTTGTAACAGTTCAGCCTATGGCTTCACTGTTACGGAATCCAGCCCAACCGCCGGAACCGCCACATACACATAAGTCTTATCGTCATTCACACTGTAATGCATGGCGATGTTCACATTAAACGGCTCGCCTTCATGCATCTCATAGTCAAAAATCCACGGCGTATACCCGTAAATCGTATAAAGCTGCATCTCTCGATTTTCCGATACCACCCGGGCATTCATGCTTTCCAGAAAATCGTCTGCAACTGCATTTCTCTCTTCTAAGGACAGTTTTCCCTGGTAACTCCCGATAATATTCGCGGAGCTTTTACTATTTTCTCCGTAAGGTTCCATCAGGCTTTCCAGTTTCTCCCGATAGGCATACGCGTCCACCATATCCCCTTCCATAGTAATGTTTATAATAACATACTGGCTGATTTCGCCCTCAACATCGGCAGTAATGAAGCGCAGGACAGATTTCGCATTGCTTCCCTCTTTCGTGAGACGGGTTTCTTCCCTGTTTTCGTCATACCTGCGGGTAACTTCGATGTTTTCCGTAATCCCCAGCCCTCCCGCGATATGGCGCAGAAATTTCTCCTGATCCTCAGATTCCAGAAATTCTTTTTTATAAACGCCGTAATATTCTACGGCTCCTGTCTGCTCCTGCTCTCCAATCCTCGCGAACACCCCGGCAACTTTCTCTTCTTCCTGTTCATGTCCCTGCGCCAACTGCCCTACAGCCAGAATCCACAAGAGAAACAAGGAAACCAACCATCGCTTTTTCAACATAAAAATCCCTCCGTCCGGTTATCTCTAATCCGCATCTGTCCAGAGCTGTCTTAAAATACTCTGCTCTGAACTGTTACATCTTATAATAACCAAACGGAGGGATTTTATACAAAATACTCTTCCAAATTAGCCTCTCCGGGACGCATCAATACGTGCCAGAGCCCTGTGGAGCGCCAGCTCCGCACGGGTCAGATTGATGTTCGAATCATGTGTCTGCATCCGGCGTTCCGCCCTTACCTTTGCTTCTTCGGCGCGGTTCAAGTCGATTTCATTCGGCCACTCTGCCGCCTCTGCCATGATGCTGATTTTATCCGGAAGGATTTCAATAAACCCTTCATGGAGAGCCGCCGCCCTCTGCCCCTCATCATCCTTGATGATAAGAAGACCGGGGTCCAAGATCATCGTCATAGGAATATGCCTTTTATATATTCCCACCTGGCCTTCCGTGGTATTCAGCTCGATCATAGAAGCCTCGCCCTTGAAAAACACCCTGTCAGGACACACGATTTCCAATTCGAAATATTTGTCAGCTGCCATCACTGCACCCCCTATTTCATTCGTGCCGTCACATCATCGATGCTTCCCGCATTCAGGAAATAGCTCTCAGGGATATCGTCATGCTTGCCGTCCAGGATTTCCTTAAAGCCACGGATAGTTTCAGACAGTGGCACATAACGGCCAGTCGTGCCTGTAAACTGCTCTGCCACGAAGAACGGCTGGGACAGGAACCTCTGTACCTTTCTCGCACGGCTTACCACCAGCTTATCTTCCTCGGAAAGTTCGTCCATACCGAGGATAGCGATAATATCCTGCAGCTCTTTATATTTCTGAAGGATTTCCTGCACGCCGCGAGCCACATTGTAATGCTCCTCACCCACCACGCGCGGGTCAAGGATACGCGATGTGGACTCCAGCGGGTCTACCGCCGGATAAATTCCCAGCTCCACGATGGAACGTGAAAGCACGGTAGTCGCGTCCAGATGTGCAAACGTATTTGCCGGAGCCGGGTCAGTCAAGTCATCCGCAGGCACGTAAACAGCCTGTACGGAAGTGATAGAACCGCTCTTTGTGGATGTAATACGCTCCTGGAGCGCTCCCATCTCCGTCTGCAGCGTCGGCTGATATCCAACGGCTGAAGGCATACGTCCCAGAAGTGCGGACACCTCCGAACCCGCCTGTGTAAAACGGAAAATGTTGTCGATGAAAAGCAGTACATCCTTACCGCCCTGGTCACGGAAGTATTCTGCCATAGTAAGACCGGTCAGGCCCACCCTCATCCTGGCTCCGGGCGGCTCATTCATCTGCCCGAATACCATAGTCGTCTTATTGATAACCCCTGAATCTGTCATTTCATGATACAGGTCGTTTCCCTCACGGGTACGCTCGCCTACTCCGGTGAATACGGAATATCCGCCGTGCTCTGTGGCGATATTTCTTATCAGCTCCTGAATCAGCACGGTCTTTCCTACTCCGGCGCCGCCGAACAGACCGATTTTACCGCCCTTCTGGTAAGGGCAGAGCAGGTCTACGACCTTGATTCCTGTTTCCAGGATTTCCGTAGCTGTGGACTGCTCTTCGAAGGAAGGCGCACTTCTGTGAATCGGAAGGTACTGTACGCCTTTCGGCGCCTCTTTATTATCAATCGGATCACCTGTTACGTTAAAGATACGCCCCAGGGTCTTCTCACCTACCGGAACACTGATAGGAGCCCCGGTAGCCGCTGCTTCCATGCCCCTTACAAGTCCGTCACTGGAGCCCATCGCAATGCAGCGCACTGTATCGTCACCCAGGTGCTGTGCCACTTCCACTACCAGCCTGCCGCCATCCTTCTGCTGAATATGGATTGCCTCGTTGATGGCTGGCAGTTTGCCGCTGGTGAACTTGATATCCAATACCGCACCAATGACCTGAGTGATTTTTCCTATATTTTGTTCTGCCATATTTTCGCCTTTCCGACGCGCTTAACGCGTCATCTTGGTAGATTTGGAAGTTTACTTCCAAACTTTTTCTATCTCACTCCTAAACAAACCTAACTGATTGCTTCCGCCCCGGCGATGATTTCCGTCAGCTCCTGCGTAATAGAGCCCTGCCTTGCCCTGTTGTACTGAAGGGTCAGGCTGTCAATCATCTCTTCCGCATTGCTGGTTGCCGCGTCCATAGCCTGCATTCTGGCCCCATTCTCACTGGCGGCTGCTTCCACCAACGCGCCGTACAAAAGGCTCGTCAGGTATTTCGGGATAATAATATCCAGCGCCTCCTCCTCGGACGGCTCGTAGTTCATAGGCGTCTTTGCCTCTTCCACTGAAAGCTCGGCCTCGGAAAACTCAACCGGGAGCAGCTTCATCAGCTTCGGCTCATGCACCACTGTATTTTTGAAAGAAGTATAGGCGAGATAAATCTCTCCCACACGCTCCTCGGCAAAGTCCTCGAGCAGTCTCTGTCCGATACGCTTCGCGTCGGAAAACAGAGGGGCGTTGATGACGTCGCTGTAATCCTCCGCCACCTGATACCCCTGCTTTTCCAGGCTGTCCCTGCCCTTCCTTCCGATTGTGTAAAGCAGCACGTCCTCTTTTTTCAGACTGCTTCCGGTAACCAGCTTCGTCACGTTGGAATTGTACCCTCCTGCCAGACCCCGGTTCGAGGTAATGACAACTACCGCCTTTTTCTCGGATGCGCCGGATTTTAAATATGGATAGTCCAGACTTCCCGAGCGCGCCAGCATAGAGGTTACTGTATTATACATATATTGGAAATACGGCCTGGAGTTCTCGGCCCTTTCCTTTGTTTTCTGAAGCTTCACAGTCGAAACCAGCTTCATGGCCTTCGTAATCTGGCTTGTACTGGTGATACTGTTTTTCCGCCTCTGAATGTCTCTCATAGAAGCCATTTCGTCTCACCCCTCTTCTATTTTACAAAGCCTTCTTTGCATTCTTCGATTGCTTTTCTGAGGGTGCTTTCTGTCTCCTCTGAGATAACCTTTGTGCTCCTGATTGCCTCAGGAACTTCCGGATATTTCGTCTTTATATGCTCAAGGAGCGCTTCCTCGAAATCCTGGATTCTCTCTGTAGGGATATCTAACAGGAATTTCTGTGTAGCCGCATACAGGATAATAACCTGGAGCTCTACAGCCATAGGCTGGTACTGCGGCTGCTTTAAGACTTCTCTCAATCTTTCACCCTGTGCCAGCTTCTCTTTCGTGTCATCATCCAGCTCAGAACCAAACTGGGAGAATGCCGCCAGCTCACGGTACTGCGCCAGCTCCACACGGATAGGCGCCGCGATTTTCTTCATCGCCTTAATCTGCGCCGAACCTCCTACTCGCGACACGGAAAGTCCTGCGTTTACTGCCGGACGAAATCCTGCATTGAACATCTCAGTCTCCAGATATATCTGGCCGTCAGTGATGGAAATAACGTTTGTCGGAATATACGCCGACACATCTCCTGCCTGTGTCTCAATAATCGGCAGCGCCGTTAATGAGCCGCCGCCCAGTTCATCCGAAAGTCTTGCCGCACGCTCCAGAAGCCTGGAATGCAGGTAGAATACATCTCCCGGATAAGCCTCGCGTCCTGGCGGACGGCGGAGCAGTAAGGACAGGGTACGGTAAGCTGCCGCATGTTTGGTTAAATCGTCATAAATCACCAGCACGTCCTTGCCGGACTCCATCCATTCCTCTCCGATTGCGCAGCCCGAATAAGGCGCAATGTACTGCAGCGGCGCCAGCTCGCTGGCCGTAGAAGACACTACGGTCGTATAATCCATAGCGCCGTACTCTGTCAGGGTCTTTACGATATTCGCTACGGTTGACGCTTTCTGTCCAATCGCTACATAAATACAGTAAACTCCCTGACCCTTCTGATTTATAATCGTATCAATGGCAATCGCCGTCTTTCCTGTCTGCCTGTCTCCGATAATCAGCTCACGCTGTCCCCTTCCGATTGGAACCATAGCGTCAATCGCCTTGATACCTGTCTGAAGCGGGGTGTCTACAGACTTCCTGGTGATAACGCCGGGAGCCACCCTTTCAATCTTTCTGTGCCTGTCTGTGTGGATGGGTCCCTTTCCGTCAATCGGCATACCAAGCGCATTGACAACACGCCCAAGCATTCCGTCGCCGACCGGAACTTCCACCACGTTTCCTGTGGTCTTTACCGTATCGCCCTCGCTGATACCTGACGTATCACCAAGGAGCACGGCGCCTACATTATCTTCCTCCAGATTCAGCACCATGCCGTATATTTCTCCCGGAAATTCCAGAAGCTCTCCCTGCATGGCGTTTTCCAGCCCATGGATTCTGGCGATGCCGTCTGCCACCTGGATGACGGTTCCCACATCTGCCACGGATATTTCGGAGGAATAACGTTTAATCTGCTCTTTGATAACAGAGCTTATTTCCTCTGGTTTCAAATTCATGAGGCCCTTTCACCTTCTTTCCCTTCCTCTAATGAAATCTTCATCAGCTGGCTCGTAAGCTGCTCCAGCTTATATTTCAGACTGCTGTCCACCACCCTGTCTCCGATGCGGATCACCAGGCCTCCAATCAGGCATGCATCCACATTCCATGTGATTTCCAGCGCCTTATAACCTGTGGTTGCCAAAAGCTTCTCCTGAATCTTCTTTTTCTGATCCTCCCGAAGCTCTGCAGCCGACGTCACGGTTACGACGCCTATTTTTTTATATTCCTTTATCCGCGCCGTCAGATAGTCAAAAATGGCCGGAAGCTCCTTAAACCGTCCTTTCGACACAACTACCGCAAGAAACCCCGTCACATCATTGGAAACCCGCCCTTTAAAGCAGTTCTCAAGCAAATGCACCTTCTCTTCCCGGATGACTTTTGGATGCTCCATCAGAAGCTGCAGCTCCGTATTCTCCTCAAGAGCTTTACTCACTGCCGAAATCTCCTCCATCATCTCATCGGTGCGGTTTTCCTCCACGGCTATCTGAAAAAGCGCCTCACCGTATACCTTTGACGCTAACTTAGCCATGTCTCTTCACCTATCTCCTTCAGGGTTTCTTCCACCAGATTGTCCTGGAGCTGTGCGTCCACTGTCCGGTTCACAACTTTCTGTGCCATCAGCGCGGCCACTTTGATGATTTCTTTCTTCATATCATCTGCAGCGGCTTTCTTCTCCAGCTCTGCCTGTCTGTTTGCCCTTTCTATGATTCCGGATGCCTCTTTCTTAGCCTCATCAATAATCTTCGCTTCATTCTGCAAAGCTTTCTGCCTGGCCTCGCTCAAAATGGCTTCCGCCTCTTTCTCGATTTCCCTGATTTTCCCGTCATAATCCGCTTTCAGCGCCGCTGCTTCTTCTTTATCTTTCTTCGCTGAATCAATATCGTCTCTAATCTTATCCTGCCTCTTTTTCAAAAACTCCCTCGCCGGGTTAAACAATAGGTAGGACAGAAAAGTAAACATCACCAGCACGGAAATCATCAGCAGCACCGCATCATGGATTAACTGAGGGTCCAGGTTGAACAATCGTTCCAAGAGCCCGCCTCCTCTCTAAATAAATATGTCTCTTATATTCTCATGCTGCCCGCCATGCGGACATGGCTGCAGCTTAAAGCTTACCAAGCAGCGGATTTGCAAACAAGAGGATGAACGCGATAGCCAATCCATAAAGACCTGTGGTCTCTGCCACGGCCTGCCCAAGAAGCATGGTTGACATGATATCAGACTTTGCGCCCGGGTTCCTTCCCACTGCACTCGCACCGTATCCTGCCGCGATACCCTGTCCGATACCAGGACCGATACCTGCAATCATTGCCAGGCCTGCGCCGATAGCGGAACATGCTAAAATTAAACCTTCATTTGTTATTCCTTCCATAATCAGAATCCTCCTAAATCTTTTTGTTATGTTTTTGTTTACGCCTTTTCCTCTGGCAGCTTATCCGTAACGTAAACCATCGTCAGCATACAGAATACATACGTTTGGATGGCGCCGGAAAAAGCATCAAAATAAATATGCAGGAATCCCGGCCAGCCGATAGCAAATCGGGAAAGCAGGGAATAAATCAGCGACATCATGACCGTTCCTGACAATACGTTTCCGAAAAGCCTCAAAGACAGAGAAAACGGAACCGCAATTTCGCCAATCAGGTTGATAGGGAACAGAAACGGCAGCGGCTGGAACAGCCCCGTGAACGCTCTATGCTTATTATACTTGACATTATTGTACTGGATGATTGCAAAGGTCATAAGGCCCAGAGGCAGCGTCACGCCATAATCGGCGGTAGGCGCCCGAAGCCCAAACAGCCCTGAGATATTGCTCACAAAGATAAACAGGAAAATGGAACCGATATAGTTCATGAATTTCCCGGCATTTCTTCCCATGCTGCTCTGCACCATCTTATCAAGCATTTCCACAATCAGCTCCACGATATTCTGAAATCCTCCGGGAACCTCAGAGCCATGACGCATCTTCCTGTTCGCCGCTATGGCAAAGCCCAGAAGAATCAGCATGACAATCAGGATGCTGACATGTGTGGTGGTAATCCAGAATTCCTGACCAAACAGCTTATATTTAAACAAACCGTGAATCATGAAATCCACATCACCTTTTGCAGCTAATAACACACTCTCACCTCTCTTTCGCTTCCTTTTTATGAATCAGCCTGTGCAGTACAGGCTGGAAATATGCCCCAAACTTCAATGTGAACAACCCTGCAAATACAGCTATCGGGCTCCCCAGACGCAGCAGATATGCCACGCCAAAAAGAACCAGCACCATTCCCATCCGAAGCACGGACATTTTCTGCATGTAGCTCTTCGCATCTGTCTCCGTACGCTCAAGCGATTGCTCAATGCTATAGTTCATGTGAATCGCCAGAAGCGCAGATGCTGCGACACCTAGTAAAAGCCCCTGCGAAAACCCCCACTTATCAGAAATAAACCAAATGAAAATCATCCATATGGCAGCTCCGAAAATCAGGATGCCTAGCAGAAGCTCCTTCACCACTGTGTTCAGCCGTTTGATGGAATCCCTAATCATGCTTTTTTCCTCCTTCTTGCCTTATCATGCCCTGCAGAAGAATCCAGGTGTTTCTTCCACCTGCGAGGATTCCCAATATCAGCAGCATCGGCACTGTGCTCCAGCCAGACTTCTCATCCAGCCAGGCGCCAAGAAAGACACACAAAACAATGGGAGCCAGCATACTGATTCCAACCTGGGTAACCATTGCCAAATACTTCATGACATCCTTATCCGGTCTCATATGCTGCCTCCTTTCACATGAACTTTAGGAATATATTATCTCATTTTCCTCAAATTGTCTAGCTGTTTTTCTTTCAGATTTACTCCGGTCTCTTAGATTTCTCCCCCTGCTGCGTCTCCCCCCAGAGCTCCCGTACACACTCCAGAACAATAAGAAGGCTTACAGGTCCGAGAATTACCCCAGAAACACCGAAAATATACAGCCCGGCATAAACTACCAGCGCGATAACAATGGGATACATCCCCATTTTATCCCCTAAAAGTTTCGGTTCCAGGTATTCTCTGGTAGTATTTGCCACCAAAAAGAGAGTGAAATACGCTGCCGCATGGAAAAAGTCGCTGCGCAGCACACAGAGCAGCGCCCAGGGTATGAAAATAGTTCCGGTTCCGATAAACGGCAGCACGTCAAGAATCCCAATCAGGATACCCGCCAGCAGCGCATACGGATTCCCCAGCATCCAAAGTCCCGCCACACAGATTACCGTAACCACCAGCATAATAATCATCTGTGCTTTCAGGTAAGCGCCTCCCAGTTTCCACAGACGCTCAAAAATATTCACCATCCTCTGGTAGCCCCGGCAGCCCTGGAGTTTATCACGGATAGCGTCATAGTCCTTGATAATAAGAAGCACTGCGACAAAAATCAGGAAAAAAATCCCCAATATTTTCAGGAACCCCATAACATACTCAATCGAATACTGTACCAGCCCCGGAACTGCATAATTTTGGATATGCTCCTGCGCCCTGTCCATGTTCTGCTCCAAAAACAGCATCACTTCGCCGCCGTCCACCCCAAACGCACTTTCCACTTGCCGGCAGCAGCTCCACGCAATCTCGTTTACCTGTGTTTTGTAATACTCAAGATGCGCTACTACACCGCGTATCTGCTCACAAATCCGCGTCCCCAAAAACCATCCTGCCGCCAAAACCGCGGCTGTTCCCGCCAGAAGGATTCCCAGCGTAATCAGCCCTTTATTCACAGGCATTTTCTTTTCCATCCTGTCAGCAAGCGGATAAATCCACCGTGCCAGTAAAAATGCAATAAGAAAGGGAGCTACCGCCGGCAGCAAATATTTCATACTAAGATACACCGCCAGGGTAATTCCCGTTATTCCCAAAATCTTCTTCGCTTTATCCGTCATACTAATTTTCCCCGTTTCTCTGGTGTGATTGGGTTTAGTATGTGCGAATCTCTTTTTGTCATTCAGTTAAATTTTTGCATTCATCCGTCTTCTCCGGAAAGCTTTCGAATTTTTTAAAAATGGCGCCCTCAGGCTTTCCTTCAAAACATATTTCTTTTTTTAAGACCGGATGCTCAAAAGACAGCCTGTGCGCCGCCAGCGCCACATATTTTTCTGTCTGCCCTGCATCGGAAAGATTATACTTCCTGTCTCCGGCCAGCGGCATTCCAGCTCCCGTCATCTGGACGCGTATCTGGTGATGCCGCCCTGTCAGCAAATCTATCTCTGCAAGGGCATATCCCGGCGTCTCTGCTATAATACGGTATCTCAGTTCTGCACGTTTCGCACCTTTTGTTCCTTCCGGCACAATAGAGGAAGTATTTGTCCTGCCGTCTTTCAGCAGATAATCCACAAGCGCCCCTTGTTTTTTCATTGGTTTTCCACAAGTCACTGCAAGATACTGTTTCTTCATCCTCCCGTCGGTAATCTGGCGGCTCAGCCCTGCCGCCGCCATTTTCGTCTTAGCAAACACCATCACGCCCTGCACGGGCTGGTCAAGCCGATGCACCAGACCGATATAAGTATCGCCCTCTTTCCCGTTCCGATAATTTCTCAGGATACTCACCATATCCTTTTGCCCGACTTTTCCGCTTTGTACCGGAACGCCCGCAGGCTTCCTGCACACCAGAAGCTGCCCGTCTTCATATAAAATATCTATTTCCATAGAATCTCCTACATCTTAAACCGATACCCTACTCCCCAGATTGTCTCTATATACTGAGGCTTCGCGGTATTAAACTCTATTTTCTCCCGAATCTTCTTAATATGCACCGTTACCGTGGCAATGTCGCCGATGGACTCCATATCCCAAATCTCTGAGAACAGCTCTTCCTTAGTAAACACATGATTTGGATTCTCCGCCAAAAAGGTAAGCAAGTCAAACTCTTTTGTAGTAAATGTCTTTTCCTCCGCATTAATCCACACTCTCCGGGCAGTCTTATCAATCTTCAGTCCCCGGATCTCTATGATATCGTTCTGCGGCATATTGCTGCTCACCAGACGGTCATAGCGGGCCATATGGGCTTTTACCCTCGCCACCATCTCGCTGGGGCTGAACGGCTTCGTCATATAATCATCTGCCCCAAGCCCCAGCCCGCGGATCTTATCAATATCATCTTTTTTCGCGGAAACCATCAGAATCGGCGTATTTTTGTGATTCCGGATTTCCTTACATATTTCAAATCCATCCATTTCCGGCAGCATCAAATCCAAAATAAACAAATCAAAATCCTCTGACAACGCCCGCTTGAGTCCCACATCTCCCTGGTTTTCAATCTCCACCTCAAATCCGCTCAGCTCCAAATAGTCCTTTTCCAGATTTGCGATGCTCTCTTCGTCTTCTATAATAAGTATCCTACTCATTGACTGGTACCTCCTGATATTTCCTCAAAACAAAGAACATAATCGTCCCCGCCCCCAGTTTACTGCTTGCCCAGATTTTACCGCCATGATCGTCTATAATCTTCTTTACAATCGAAAGCCCGATGCCGCTGCCTCCCTGTGAAGAGTTCCTGGAGGCGTCTGTCCGGTAAAACCTGTCAAAAATCATCGGCAGATCCTTTGCCGCGATTCCTTTCCCATTATCCTCAATCTCTATCTGGATAAAATCTCCCACATCTTTTACCCGGATACTGATATATCCTTTGGGCTTGTCCAGATATTTCACGGAATTTCCTATAATATTACTGATGACGCGTGAAATCTGCTCCGCATCCGCAATTACCTGCACATCCTTATCTACATAATTAAAATACGACAGCTCAATGCCCTCTGCCTCCAGTTCTACCCCCAAATCTTCCACGCAGTCCCCGAAATAATCAATCACATTTATTTTGCTGAACGTATAAGGGATGCGGTTTGTATCAATTTTTGAGTAGAACGTCAGCTCATTAATCAGGCGGTCCATCTCATTTGCCTTATTATATATAGTTCGGATGTATTTATCCATCTTCTCCGGCGTATTCGCCACACCGTCCATGATTCCCTCCACATAACCTTTCACAGCGGTAATCGGCGTTTTCAAATCATGGGAAATGTTGCTTATCAGCTCTTTATTTTCCTTGTCATATTCTACCTTCTGTACCGAAGTCTCTTTCAGCCTCTGCCGCATCTCTTCAAAGTCACGGCACAGCTCACTAATCTCATCCTCGCCTTCCACATCCAGCACAAAATCCAGGTTTCCATCCTTAATATTCTGGGTCGCCGCTTTCAATTTCTTCAAGGGAGCATTGATGCCGCCGTAAATCCACGCCATAAGCAGCAAAGCCGTAAGAATAAGGATAAAAACAATCGCCACAAGCATATCACGCACAAAAGATTTCACCTGGGGCATCATCGCATCCACCCCGGTTATGATAAATACACTTCCCTGGCTGCCGTCCGAAAAACGCAAATCTATCTGTTTCACGAAGGACTTCACGTCCCTCCCGATATACATGCCGCTATCCGATGCCTGAGTGTAATCCCCATATCCCGGAAGTTCCCGAAACAGCTTCGTAATGTTCCCGTTACTTCCCGAATAGTAGAGCACACCCTCCCGGCGCACAATCAGATAGGAATACCGCTCCCTGAGCCTGTCATTCAGCCCTGCCAGGTACTCTGTATCTAAAAAAACATCCGCATTCCCGTTTGCATCGCCCCTCATCTCTTCAAATATGCTCTGTGTGAACTTGCTCACTATCTGAAGTGAATTTGAAAGAGTTTCATATGTCACTTCATCAATATCATAGCTTTCCTCAATGGAGCGCATCTGATAATTCCCAAACCCGACAAATGCCAGCCCCGCCATGAGTACAGGAACGAGAATGATAATAAAAAAAGCTATTGTCAGCCTTGTCTTTAGTCTCATAAACTGCCTCCAAAGTCGTTATGTTTTATCATACCACACTCGGGCGCATATTTCACCAAAACAAAGCAGATGGAATCTAAACTTTTTATAAACAGAAAATTACGGTTTGCAAATCCCCCTTGACACCCGGCGCAATCCGATATATCGTATATGTATAAACCTGTCCGTGTACGGACAGGCGTGGATTTTTGGTATTTATATACTTTTTCGCCACACAGCTATCCTGTACGGATACTTGTGTGGCTCTTTTTATGGAAAAGAAAAAGGTTGGAAGCGGACTTCCAACTCTACTAACGCGGCGCAATGCGTGCGCCGGGAAAGAGGAAAATATGGAACAGACATTTATGAAAGAAAGACCAATACTGCCGCTGGTGCTCTCCATGTCGCTGCCAATGATTTTATCTATGATGGTTACTTCTCTGTACAATATCATCGACAGCTACTTTGTGGCAAAAATCAGCGAGGACGCTATGACTGCGCTCTCTCTTGTATTTCCCGTGCAGAACCTGATCAACGCGGTCACTATTGGATTCTCCATCGGAATCAATGCCGTGATTTCTTATCATCTGGGCGCGCTGGAGCAGGAACATGCCGATAACGCCGCTGCGCTCGGCCTGCTGCTAAACACTCTCCACGGAATTATCCTGACCTTTGCCTGCATCGGAATGATGCCGTTTTTCCTGGAAATGTTTACGGAAAACGAAAAAATTGTTGATTTGGGCGTCCGCTATTCCCGGATTGCCTTTGGCTTTGCGGTTATTATTTCCCTGGGAATGGCTTTTGAAAAAATCTTCCAGGCCGTAGGAAAGATGTCTTTCACAATGTTCAGTATGATGTGCGGATGTATTTCCAATATTCTTCTGGATCCTGTTCTGATTTTCGGCCTGGGGCCGTTTCCCCGGATGGGAATCGAAGGAGCGGCTCTGGCTACGGGAATCGGGCAGACAATCAGCCTGGTCATTTACCTTGTGATTTATCTGATAAAGCCTCTTCCTGTACGGCTCAGGTTCCGCCGCCTGAATTTCCAGAGAAATATGGTTCTGAAACTCTACGCCATTGGCATCCCGGCCACGCTGAACATGGCGCTGCCCTCCCTGCTGATTTCGGCGCTGAATGTCATACTCTCTGCCTACTCTCAGGCTTACGTAACGGTTCTTGGAATCTACTATAAGCTGCAGACCTTCCTTTATCTGCCTGCGAACGGAATCGTCCAGGGAATGCGCCCTCTGGTGGGCTATAACTATGGAGCGTCCGAACATCGGCGCGTTCAGAAAATTTACCGGGTCGCGCTCCTTTTAGCCGTGGGGATTATGGTCTTGGGAACTGTTCTTTGCCAGGCGATTCCCTCTGAGCTTATCAGCCTGTTTACCTCCGGCAGTGAAACCATCTCTGCCGGAACCTCTGCCCTGCGTATCATCAGCATCGGCTTCCTTGCCTCCACGGTTTCCGTGATTTCTTCCGGCGCTCTGGAAGGGCTCGGTATGGGGCTGCCTTCTCTGATGATTTCGCTGCTCCGGTATGTCCTTATTACCATTCCGGCTGCTTTTCTTCTAAGCCGTTTCCTGGGCGCGTCCGGCGTTTGGCATGGGTTTTGGATTTCTGAGCTGCTTACTGCCGCCATTGCATACGTTATTTATCACAGGGCAGTGCGGCGGCAGGCGTAAGCCTGTTCTTTTCCGCCTTCTTTTTCTCACGCAGCTCCCGGAAGAAGCCGCTCAGCATCCGGCTGCACTCTTCTTCCATCACGCCCCGGCGCACGTTCACCTGATGGTTAAACCCTTCCATTTCAAGGATGTTAAGCACTGACCCGGCACAGCCCGCCTTGGGATTCATGCTTCCGATTACCGCCTCTGTCACCCGCGCCTGAACCATCGCCCCGGCGCACATCTGGCACGGTTCCAGGGTAATGTACATGGTACAGCCCTCAAGCCTCCAGTCCCCAAGCTTCCTGCTCGCTTTTTTTATAGCAATCAGCTCGGCATGAGAAAGGGTATTTTTATCCGTGTTCCTGCGGTTATAGCCCCTGGCAATGATTTTCCCCTCATATACAATCACGCACCCGATGGGCACTTCATCCAGGGCATACGCTTTTTTTGCCTGGCGGATGGCTTCTCTCATAAACTTTTCGTCTGCCGTCATTTTCTGCCGTCCTGCATCTTCTGAAAGCCCTGCAGCGCCTCCGCCGCTTCCCGTATTTTTTCTTCGGAAGTACGCCAGATTTCAAATTCGCTGAGCGAAGGCAGTCCCATATTTACGCCTTCCTTCCGATATTCCATTTCACTCCCCAGCGTCACTTTGCCGGACATATGGTAGGAATGTGTTTTTACCTTCGGATACAGCTCCCGGATGGCGGACGCATCCACGCCGCTCCCTATCAGAATATCAATCCGCCCATCCGCCTGTTCTGCCAGCTCCGTCAAAAGCTTCTGCCCTGCCAGACAGCCATTTTCCTGTCCCGAAGTTAAAATTGTATCTATTCCCAGATCCACCGCCTCTTCCAGCGTCTTATATGGGTCGCTGCATACATCAAAAGCCCTGTGCAGGGTCACAGACATGTTTCCCGCTTCCTCCATAAGCGCCTTCATCTGCTCCAGGTTTAAAGTACCGTCCGGACGCAGGCATCCAATGACTACGCCATCCGCCCCCAGCTCCCGAAACAGCTTTACCTCTCCCCGGATAATCCGGAATTCATGCTCTGTATAGCAAAAATCCCCGAATCTTGGGCGGATAAGCGCATGAATTCTCAGTCCGCAATGCCTGCGCACCTCCTCATAAAGCGCCGGGCTTGGGGTCGTCCCCCCGATAATCAAATTTCCGCACAGTTCCAGGCGGTTTGCCCCGCCCCGTTCTGCTGCCATCGCAGATTCTACCGAATCAACACACGTTTCTAAAATATATCCTTCCATCAATGTTTCATCCTCCATCCTGCCAGATATTTATTCTTCAAGATACCGCCCGCCAGCTTTCCCCAGCCCAGGGGATAACCTTCGACACACACGAGCTGCCAGCCTTTCTCCCGGTTCACGGGCATATCGTCCACCGTAAGCGTTTCTCCTTTTAAGTAACGCCGCACTCTTTCATCATCCTGTGAAAAATCAAGGACAGACGCATACTCTTCTTTCCTGAGCGCCATAGCAAAAGCCTGTCCCGGCTCAAACCTGTCTTTTTTCAGCTCGCCGAGGTACAGCCCGTTGCGCAGAAAGTTAATTCCTTTCTGCTCCCCTGCGATCCCTGACAAAGCATACGCTTGATTTCCCCGCACTTCCATCTTGTCCAGAGTTATCTCCCCCGATACATCCAGGAAAAATTCTTCCAGAACCTTTCTTTCTGCTTTGGAAATCCGGGGTTTCACCGCTGCATCTTCTCTGGGCATCATTTCTCCGTCCTTTTTTAAGAGCGCCAGAAAATGACCTTCCCCTGCCATTCTGTGGGGCCAGATGCGGACGCATTTTTTAAGGTCAGTATTTCCGTCCGCCCATTCTGGACGCCCGGCAGCAAATCCGGCGTACCCTTCCATTTCTTCCAAATGCATATCCCCCCGCTCCCGCAGCAGATAAGCAATCACCTGCTCATTTTCTTCCGGCGAAAATGTACAGGTAGAGTAGAGCATCATTCCTCCCTGGCGCAGCATCCGCGCCGCCTGCAGAACTATATCTTTCTGAACTGCCGCACATGCCTGCGGCTTTCCCATATCCCATGCTTTTGCCACATCTCCGTCCTTACGGAACATTCCTTCCCCGGAACAGGGCGCGTCTACCAGCACTTTATCAAAAAACGCTTCAAACCTGCCTGAAATCCTGGCAGGAACTTCGTTTACCAAAAAGGAATTCGGGATTCCGAAGACCTCTACATTTTTCAGAAGCGCCTTTGCCCGGGATGCGCTGATGTCATTTGCCGTCAAAAGCCCGCTCCCTTTAAGCCGCGCCCCCAGCTCCGTAGCCTTCCCGCCCGGAGCCGCGCACAAATCAAGCACACGCTCCCCCGGCTCTACAGGCAGGCGGGATGCCGGCGTCATGGCGCTCGGTTCCTGCAGGTAATACAGCCCCGCATAGTAGAACGGATGCCTCGACGGCGCGTCCTGCTCCTCATAATAAAATCCGTTATCCACCCAGGGGATTTTTCTTAGATGAAACGGCGCTATCCTCACAAACTCTTCCGGGCTGATTTTCCCGGTATTCACCCGCAAACCGAAATTCCGCGGCTCTTCATAGCTTTTCCGAAAATCCTCAAACTCTTCTCCTAAAAGTTTTTTCATCTTATCTGCAAATTCAGTCGGTAAATACATACGCTTTTTCCTCTTCCTGCTATTCTACACTCTTTAAAGATTCCACCATATCAATCCGTTTCAGCTTAAAATACATGACAAAGTTTACAAATGCAGAGAATCCTACCGTAAACATGATTGCATAAAGAAAACTTGGCGGATTAATATTTCTGCCAAACATGCATACATCCACCTCTACCGTTAGAATGATGAACCTGTGCAGGATTTTTCCCAGGACGCATCCCAGCGCCGCCCCGAAAACGGTAAGCAGTATATTTTCCCGGTATACATAGGCGGCAACTTCCCCGTCATAAAACCCAAGCACCTTAATGGTAGCCAGCTCCCGCTTCCTTTCATTGATATTGATGTTGTTCAGGTTATAAAGTACCACGAAAGCCAGCATCCCCGCAGAAGCTATCAGCACCACAATGACAATATCCAGGCTGCCCAGCATATCGTCCAGCCTTTCCTGAAAGCTGGCGGTATAGGTAATCCCAAGAACCGCGTCATATGTCAGCGCCTTCTGCCCAATCTGCTCCACGTATGCTTCTTTTGATTCTCCCTCCGGCTCTCCAACCGCGTATACCACTGTATCAAACTCCGCGCTGCTGCCCGTCAGCTCCTTGTAAAGCCCCGGCGTCATATATGCATAATGGTACATATAGTTTTCACAGATTGCGGTAACCTTTACTTCACATGGCTCATTCTCTTCCAGTTCCATAGAAACTGTGTCGCCTTCGGAAATCCCCAGCATCTTCGCGGTCTTTTCCGATATCACGATGCCTTCATCCGACAGAGCATACGCTTCCTTTGTCTCCCTGTCCTGCAATTTAACAAATTCCGGAAACTTCTCTGTGTCCTCCGGCACCACAAGGTAAAGCTCCCGGCTCTTTCCATTCTTTCTGGCCGGAAGTTTTTTCATATACCAGTTGTCATAGCAGCTTACCCCCGACTCCTTTTCCAAAAATCCGTAAAATTCCTCCTTTTCTTTATCATCCGCATCTTCGTCCAAAAGCGCCATCGCGTCATACGTCTGAAGCTGCCCATACTGGATAACCGCCACATCCATAATCGAATCGCGCAGGCCATAGCCTACCAGCAGAAGAGCCATGCAGCCGCCGATTCCGAAAATCGTCATGAAAAACCGTTTTTTATACCGAAACAGATTCCTCACCGTAGACTTCCAGGTGAATCCCAGGTTCCGCCAGATAAAACCGACTCTCTCCAAAAGCACCCGTTTCCCCTGTTTTGGCGCGGGCGGACGCATCAGCACCGCCGGCGCTGACGCCAATTCTCTATAACATGCAGATAACGTAGCCAGAAGAGTACACAGAACGGCAGCTCCCGATGCCAGCAAAGCATATGTCATGTTGTATGGAATCGGCGGCACCGGTATGTAATGATACATAATTCCGTATGCATGAAGGATAATGAACGGCAATACCTTCTCCCCCAGCAGTACGCCGAAAATACTTCCGCCAACCGTAGCCAGCAGCGCATAACCCACATATTTCCCTGCAATAGAAAACTTTCCGTACCCCAAAGCTTTCAGCGTCCCAATCTGCGTCCTCTGCTCCTCCACCATACGCGTCATAGTCGTAAGGCTGATAAGCGCCGCCACCAGAAAGAACAGCACCGGGAATACTTCGCCGATGTTCCGCATACGGTCGGCATTTTCCCCATATCCCGTATACGCCGTCAAATCATCCCTGTCATGTATATACCATTTCGGCGCCTTCAGGGCGTCAATATCCTTTTGGGCGTCCTCCAGCTTCTTCTCTCCGTCGGCGATTTTCTCTTCCGCTTCTTTTTTGGCGTCCCTGTATTTCTGCCTGCCTTCTTCTAAATCCTTCTCATGCCCAGCGATTTCTTCCTCTGCGTCTTTGATTTCCTGTTCGCCGTCTGCAATCTTCTTCCAGCCCTCGGAAATCTGCGCCGCCCCGGAGTCCGCCTGTGCCTGTGCGTCACGCAGTTTCGCCTCCTGCGATTCGATTTCTTTCCACGCGTCCTGAATCTGGGCTTCTCCCTTTGCAAGCTCTTTCTTCGCCGCCTCCAGCTTTGCTTCCTGAGAGCTGATTTCTTTCTTGCCCTTTTTCAGCTCTTTTTCACCTTTCGCCAGCTCCTTTTCGCCCTGGGATATGCTCTGCCCGGCTGCCTCGAGCTGTGCCATCTGTGCCGCTGCCGCCTGCTGCCTGAGCGCCGCCTCCTCAGAACTCATAAGCCCCGCTGCCACTGCTGACCGGATTTCCTGCGCCGCTTTTTCTGCTGCTGCTTTTCCCGCCTCGTACTGTGCCTTTCCGTCTGCCAGTTCCTTTTTCTTCTGTTTCAGCGTCTTTTCGTTTTCTGTTACGGTTTTCTTCGCCTGCTTAATCTGCTTTTCACCGCTCTTTATCTCTTTCTCGGCCTTTTTCTTCTGCTCCTTAAAAGACTTCTCCTGCTTTGTCAGTTCCGTCTTTCCATCTGCCAGTTTCGCGCGTCCGTCCTGAATCTGCCGCCGCGCGTCCTCAAGCTCCCTCTGGCGCTTCTGCAGCTCTTTCTTTCCGTCCTCCAGCTCTTTCCCGGCATCCTCCAGCTCTTTTTTCCCATCTTCCAGCTTCTTCCCGGCATCATCAATCTCTGCCTTGGCATCCGCCAGTTTTTCCTCCGCTTCTGCTTTCTTTTCCGCAAGCTCTGTCCTCGCGTCAGAAATCTTCTCGTCAGCCTCCGCCTTAACTTCCTGATAGCGCGCCTTGCAGCGGCTGTCTTTCACAGCCTCTATCTCATCCACCGCGCGGGACACTGCGTCACTGTAGCCGTCTGTATAGGCTGTTTCCTTCTTTGCCCCCTCCGCTGTCAAATATACTTCCGTATAAACATCCAAATCAAAATTTTCAGGAGTAATATAAGCAAATGCTAAAATTTCCCCGCTCCCCAGCGTGGTGCTCCCCCTCTCAAACGAAATGTATTTAGGGCTGCTCGCCAGACCCGTAATCTTGTATGTATGTGTTACCAGCACGGCGTCTGCATCCTCGCCCGGCTCCTCCTCTACCGCAAGCACATCCCCCGTCTGGAATCCATTCTTTTCTGCATAGAGTGCGTCCAGCAGGCATTCCCCGGTGCGCTCGGGCATTTTTCCGTCCAGTACTTCTACCTGGTTCAGCGTGGGCAGAAGCGCCTCCATATGAATCACGTCATTTTCTCCCATCCCCTTACAGAGCACATCCGCCGCATACCCCGGTTCTGCTTTTTCAATGCTGTCCAGGCTCTCCAGCGCCGCCACGTCCTCTTTCGTAATTCCAAGCGTACCCATGACCCGGATATCCATCAGCTCTCTCTCATCAAAATATTTGTCTCCCGCATACCGCATATCCGGCGCCGTAGCCTGGATGCCGGAATAAAACGCTACTCCCAGAGCCACAATCAAAAAAATAGACAGAAAGCGCCCAAAGTTCCGTCGGATTTCCATGTAAAAATCTTTTCTAAGTGCCCGTTTTCTCATCTTGTCCTCTCATACCGCACACACTGCGGTTTATACTTATGCCCTATACTGGTAACTATTGCCCGTTTATTGTTTCATCCGCCGCGCCAATCAGCACTTCTTTCCCCCGGAAAGCAAATCCATACTTTCGTATCCTCTCTTCCGGAATCCCTTTCGCCGTCAAAAGCGCAGAATACTTCCTGTCCTCAATCTGCTTTAACGCCGCATTTACCGTGTCGGACAGCTCTTTCTCCCTCCTCGGCTGGAACACTTTAAATTCCATAAGAATCGCGTCGTCCCCGGTATGCACAGGCTCCAGCATCACATCATATCTCCCAAATCCACTTTCCCGGTTCGATGTGAGCATATATCTCCCTCTCAATTCCACCATCAGCCCTAATACAAAACCATGATAAAAACGTTCCGGCTGCGACTTCGACGGATTTTTCCCCGTATCAAAAGAACTGAACATCGTCTGCGCCACACTGTTCATATAATCGTTCATCGCATCCAAATCACCCAAAAGCAGCGCCTTAATGAAACTGTTGTAATCCGATGCATTCCCCTGGAACCACCCTTTTACCATGCTGCAAAACATCATCCTGACTTCCAGATTCGTGAGGGCAAGCTCGTAATCCGGCTCCTTTACGCCATCGAATCCTCCCCCATATTCTTCATAGCGGATTACCTTCAGATATCCGCTCGCCAGAAGCAGACTCCAGATTGCCATTTCATTAGAATCAAGCTGATTATACACAATCTGCTCATCCACTGGCGTTATCAAATGCTCTCCGGAAAGAAGCCTCTCAAAAGACTTCTTTATCTCCTGATTCCCCTCCCTAATCAGATTCCTTACCAGGCTGTTAGCGCTGGAATTCGCCCAATATGGCCGTAATTCCTGCGTATCCAGATAATTAATAATCGACCATGGATTATAAATATCTGTCACACTGCCAAATGTAAAGCCATCATACCACGTTTTTACATCTTGTCTTTGGGCAGATAGCCCAAATTCATCCAGCGCTCCAAAAACTTCTTCTTCTGTAAAACCAAAGCTCTCTGCATATTCTCTTGATGTCGTCGTAACTACTTTCAGGTTATTCAAATCCGAAAAAACAGACTCCTTACTTACCCTCGTAATCCCTGTCATAATGGCACGTTCCAAATATGGGTTCGTCTTAAACGTGGAATTAAACAGAGCGCGGATAAACTCTGTAAGCTCATCCCAGTATCCATTCACATATGCTTCCTGCATCGGCGTATCATATTCATCCAGAAGAATAATCGCCCTTTTTCCGTAATACCTTCCAAGAAAATCCGACAGGGAACGCAGGGAAGCCGCCGCCGTACTGTCCGGCATATCTGTAGAAACTTCCTGATAGAATGCCTTTTCTTTCTCGTTCAGCAAATTTCCTTCTGTTAAAAAACCACATTTATTATACTGTTCCTCTATCGTCCGGCAAATGCTTTTTCTCGCTTCTGTGAAAGAAGTTTCTTTCACGCCTGCAAAGCTCAGAAAAATCACCGGATAAGTCCCCTGTAATTCCCTGTATTTCTCCTCTTTCCAGATAGAAAAGCCTTCAAACAACTCCCCGCGCCCCACATAGCGCACGGAAAAAAACTGCTCCGTCATACTCATATTCAGCGTTTTCCCAAAACGTCTGGGGCGTGCGATGAGCGTCACGATATCGCCGCTCTCCCACCATTCTTTTATAAATCCTGTCTTGTCTATATAGAAGTTATTGCTTGTGATTAATCTCTCGAAATCCTGATGCCCAATACCGACGGTCCTTGCCATTCTCCCACATCCTTTCCTTCTGCCGTTCCACACTGCTTTTCATAATATATAGATGGCGATTAATTATCGCCATCTGCGCCGAGCACGGCCGCTTGCGGCATCTGCATATCTGTGCGAGTGCGCATTCCCCATAGACCTACCACTCGATTTCTTCCACCGGAAGCGGCGTTTCATTCTTGTACATCTGCGACACCTTTCCATTCTTAATCCGTATCACCCGGTCCGCCATCGGCGCAAGCGCAGAATTGTGCGTAATCACGATGACCGTCATCCCCTTCTCCCGGCACATATCCTGGAGCAGCTTAAGAATCGCCTTACCTGTCTGATAGTCCAGCGCCCCTGTAGGTTCATCGCACAGCAGTAATTTAGGGTTTTTCGCCAGAGCCCTGGCAATGGAAACCCTCTGCTGTTCCCCGCCGGAAAGCTGAGCCGGAAAATTATCCAGACGCGCTCCAAGCCCTACCTCCTCCAAAACCGTTTTAGCGTCCAGTGGATTCTTACAGATTTGAAGCGCCAGCTCCACATTCTCCTTCGCAGTCAAATTCGGCACCAGGTTATAAAACTGGAATACGAATCCGATATCATCCCTCCGATACCCGGTAAGCCGCCTGGGGGAATATTTGGCAATATTCTCTCCATCCACAAAAACCTCGCCCCGGGTTACCGTATCCATACCGCCCAATATATTTAAAACCGTAGTCTTTCCCGCTCCGCTGGGACCTACTACAATGACAAATTCACCCTTTTTAATGGAGAAATCAACACCGTCCACTGCATGGATTTCCACCTCGCCCATTTTATATACCTTTGTCACATCCGACATCCTCACAAAACCGTCTGCCTGCCTATCCATGTGTTTTCCTCCTGTTCATCATAGGTATCCTTATTCTATCATAAAATAGGGAGAGATTTCACTCGTTTTTTACCTGAATTAAAAATAGAAATTGTATTATTTGTGATAATTCGATATACTAACAACTAAGCCCCAATTTATGGATACGCTGTATTTCCGGCGCGCCTGAGGGGGATGAAAAATAATAGTTAAGGATGATGCAAATGCTGAAAGGAAAAACAGTAATTTTAGGAGTAGCGGGGGGGATCGCAGCGTATAAGATTGCCGTGCTCGCCAGACTGCTGGTAAAGCAGGATTGTGACGTGCATGTGATTATGACGCAGAATGCCACAAATTTTATCAACCCGATTACCTTTGAGACGTTGACAAACCATAAATGCCTGGTGGATACTTTTGACAGGAATTTCGAATTTCAGGTGGAGCACGTAGCATTGGCAAAGCTTGCGGACGCTGTGCTGATAGCCCCGGCTACGGCAAATATCATCGGTAAGATGGCGCACGGCCTGGCAGACGATATGCTCACTACTACCGTCCTTGCCTGCACATGCCCGAAAATCACAGCTCCGGCCATGAATACCCGTATGTACCAGAACGGAATTGTCCAGAACAATATCAAAATCCTGGAGCAAAATGGGTTTGAGATTGTGAAGCCCTCCACAGGACTGCTGGCGTGCGGCGACGAAGGAGACGGTAAAATGGCGGAACCCGAAACGCTGCTTGACTACCTGCTTCGGGAACTTGCCTGCGAAAAAGACATGAAAGGTATGAAAGTCCTGGTGACGGCAGGCCCTACGGCAGAGCCGATAGACCCTGTACGGTTCATCACGAACCATTCCACCGGAAAAATGGGATACGCCCTGGCAAAAAACTGTATGCTGCGGGGCGCAGATGTGACGCTGGTAACAGGCCCGTCGCCGCTTCCACGTCCTCCTTTTGTACATGTAGAAGAAATCACGTCTGCCCATGAAATGTTCGAAGCGGTAACTTCGCGGGCTCCCGCGCAGGATATCATCATCAAAGCAGCCGCGGTGGCAGATTACCGCCCCCGCCATGTAAGCGCCGAAAAGGTGAAAAAGTCAGGCGACGCCCTGTCTCTGGAGCTGGAGCGCACGGAGGATATCTTAAAATACCTTGGAGAGCATAAGCAGCCCGGCCAGTTCTTATGTGGATTTTCTATGGAAACAGAACACATGATTGAGAATTCCCGCCAAAAACTGGCGCGGAAAAATCTGGACATGATTGCTGCAAACAATCTAAAACAGGCTGGCGCCGGTTTTGGCACGGATACCAATATTATCACGCTAATTACACAGGATCAGGAAATCAGCCTGGAGCTGATGAGCAAGGACTCAGCGGCAGAAAAAATCGTAGATTTCATTTTGCAGCAGAAGAACCCAGGAGGAGGAAATTAGAATGAAATGCTATGAAGCAGTATGGGAAATTTTTAACGAATGCGCCAATAACCAGATGCGCGACGTATTTTTTGAAGAAATTGAAACAGACAACATTGAAGACTGGCTGCATCGGAAATTCAAAGGAAAAGAACTTACTTTTGAAAGAAGCGTTCTAGCGGACGGCACGATCCTATACGATATAGACGCTTCCGGAATCAAACAGAGATATTCATTTACGGAGATATAAGCTATGAAAAAGAAATTAAGAATCTGGATGAACCGCCGGAGTAAAATGCAGATTATTGCCCTGGGCTTTCTATGCCTGATACTCTTTGGAACGTTCCTGCTGATGATGCCCTTCTCCGCCCGAAGCGGAGAAGTGACGGACTTTGGCGACGCCCTGTTTACTGCTACTTCCGCCACCTGTGTTACCGGGTTGGTGCGGGTCGACACCTGGGCGCACTGGACTGTATTTGGACAAATTGTCATTCTTTTGCTTATCCAAACCGGAGGGCTGGGTTTCATGACGGTAAGCGTACTGTTCTCCATCGTACTCAAGCGCAAAATCGGCCTTCGGGAACGCGGTTTGCTCTCGGAGAGCGTAAACGCCCTCCAAGTAGGAGGAATTGTCCATTTAATGAAGAAAATCCTCATGGGCACCGTATTAGTTGAGGGCGCCGGCGCCGCGCTTCTTTCCCTGCGGTTCTGCAGGGAACTCGGATTTTTACGCGGGATTTATTACGGGATTTTCCACTCCGTATCCGCATTCTGCAACGCTGGATTTGACTTGATGGGATATCAGGGCGAATATTCTTCCCTGATAAATTACTCCGGCGACTGGCTGGTAAACCTGACAATTACAGCGCTGATTTTTATCGGCGGAATCGGCTTTATCGTCTGGGATGACGTAAGCCGGCACGGAATCCATTTTAAGAAATACAGGGTACACTCAAAAATCGTACTGACCACAAGTACTGTGCTTTTGTTTGGAGGCGCTTTTCTTTTCTATATCTTTGAGTCCAAAAACCTGGCGCTGGGGCTTAGCGGCGGCGAGACATTCCTTACCTGCCTGTTTGACTCCGTAACCACAAGAACCGCAGGCTTCAACACTACAGATATCGCGCAGCTCTCCGACAGCAGCAAGCTTTTAAGCATCATTTTAATGTTTATCGGAGGCAGTCCCGGCTCTACGGCAGGCGGAATTAAAACCACCACATTCCTGGTCCTGCTTCTCTATGTGCGGGCAAATATCAAACGCACCCGCGGCGTAAACATTTTCAGACGGCGAATCGATGACGACGCCATCAAAAGAGCCAGCGGAGTGGCATGTACCAATATGCTGCTGGCGCTGACTGCCGCACTGATTATCTGCGGAAACCAGGCGCTGGATCTGCGGGATGTACTTTTGGAAACGGTTTCGGCAATCAGCACCGTAGGCATGTCAACCGGAATCACCAGGGAGCTAACGGCAATTTCGCAGTTTGCAGTGATCCTGCTGATGTACAGCGGAAGAGTAGGAAGCCTGTCTATGGCGCTCTCTTTTACAGAAAGGAAAAAAATCTCTCCCTATGAACTGCCGGAAGAAAAAATCCTAATCGGATAATGGAGGTAGATATGGAAATAAAAATCAAAAACAAAAGAACTGTAGTGCTGATGATTACTTTTGCAATACTGCTCCACTGGGGATTGAACCATCTTTCTATGCTTCCCGGAATCGTTTCTTATTTAGTCGGCATCCTCTTTCCCTTCCTTCTGGGAGGGGCAATCGCATTCATCCTGAATGTACCTGTAAAAAATATTGAACGAATGATAGGTCCGGCATTTAAAGAGAAAAAAATGCTGCTGCGCGCCGTCAGCATCACCCTTTCTTTCTTACTGACCCTGGGAATCGTGGCGTTTGTAGTAATCATGGTGATACCGGAACTGGTCGACACACTGGGCCAGCTGAACAAGGGCATCCCAGGATTTTTAGACAACACAATCAACTGGCTTCTCAAAGTCACAAAGAACTATCCG
Source organism: Hominisplanchenecus murintestinalis (assembly GCF_943193015.1). NCBI lineage: Bacteria > Bacillati > Bacillota > Clostridia > Lachnospirales > Lachnospiraceae > Hominisplanchenecus > Hominisplanchenecus murintestinalis. The sequence continues at coordinate 7,642 of NZ_CALPCM010000006.1, read as the reverse complement.
GAAGTAACAAAATATCTTATGTCTATAGAACTGAACTGGTCAGAACTTACGCATAAAGCCCTGGTATTTCTACAGGAAAGCGTAGGGAATGTCGTAAGCTCCACAGTAGGTATGGCCACATCTGTTATCGGCGGACTTACCTCTTTGATGCTGGGATTTATCTTCTCCATTTATATTCTGGCAGAAAAAGAAAAACTCGGAATGCAGTCCCGCAAAGTTATCTATGCATATCTTCCGAAACATACGGTAACATACATCCTGAAAATAGGCCGGCTGTCAAACCGTACCTTTTCCGGATTCATCTCAGGGCAGTGTACGGAAGCTGCCGCTTTCGGGCTTCTATGCTACATAGCTATGATCATTTTCGGATTTCCCTACGCCCCCTGCGTATCGGTGTTGATTGGTTTTATGACGCTGCTTCCTGTTGTCGGCGCATTCTTAGGCACCGCCCTGGGCGCGCTCCTGATTATGGTAAGCAGCCCTCTGAAAGCTCTCTGGTTTGTGGTACTGATTATCGTACTGCAGCAGATTGACGAAAACCTGATTTACCCCCGGATTGTCGGAAACTCCGTGGGGCTTCCCAGCCTGTGGGTACTGGCGGCAGTCACGATTGGCGGCAGCCTGATGGGCGTCCTGGGAATGTTGATTTTTGTCCCCCTCGTCTCAGTACTCTATGCGCTTTTCCGGGAAAACGTATATAAAAACCTGAGAAAAAAAGAAATTACAGATGAAATGCTCAAAGAATAATAAAATAGATATTTTTAAGGCTGCTGCAATACAGTCCTATTGCAGCAGCCTTCTTTCTCAGCGGAGCGCCGCAAACGCATCTTCCACGTACGAATTATCCGCCAGTTCAAAATTCCCCAGATCCGCATACTTCGCAAATTCCGGCTCTATCGGCATTTTCCCAAGAACAGGAACGCCAAGTTCCGCCCCAATCTCATCAATATGGCTCTCACCGAACACTTTCAGCTCTTTGCCGCAGTCGGGGCATTTGAAATAGCTGTAGTTCTCTACAATCCCAAGAACTTTAATATTCATCGCCTTTGCCATATTGTAGGCTTTCTTTACAATCATACGCACCAAATCCTGCGGGGACGACACGATAACAATCCCCTCCACCGGAAGGGACTGGAACACCGTCAGAGGCACGTCGCCTGTTCCGGGCGGCATATCTACGAACAGATAATCCAGCTCCCCCCAGATAACATCTGTCCAGAACTGCTTTACCATATTTGAAATCACAGGCCCTCTCCAGATAACAGGCGACTCTTCATCCGGCATCAGCAGGTTAATAGACATGACTTTAATATCATTCTCACTAAGCATAGGATAAATCCCCTCGTCCCCCGCCTGCGCCGGACCGTGAAGCCCATACATTTTAGGGATAGACGGGCCTGTGATATCCGCATCCAGGATTCCCACACGGTATCCTTTCTTTGCCATCATATTCGCCAGGGACGCGGTCACCATAGATTTCCCCACGCCTCCCTTTCCGCTGACCACACCGATTACATGCTTAATCTCCGTATAGCAGTTCGGCTCAGCCTGAAAACTCTGGGGCTGCTGCCTGGACGGGCATCCCTCACAGCTTTCTTTCGTACAGCCTGTATTACTGCATTCTTTTTCTGCCATTGTATTTTCCTCCTTACATCGTACCGGATTTCCGGCACCCTTCTCTATATGTTACACCGTTTCCGGCATTTTTACAAGGGCTGGAAACGCATGGTTTACCGCATCTTTGCCGCATCTTTCATGATGATTAAGCGCTTCCCTGGCTTTATCTCCTCGCTTTCCAAGCCGTTCAGTTCGCAGATACGTCCCGGGGTTGTGTAGTAAGTCTTGGCGATATCCCATAAGCTGTCGCCCTGCTGCACAATATAGCCGACGATTCCCGGCAGCTCTTGTATTTTCTTCAAATCCAAATCGTGCTCTTCTACATCTGTGATGCATTCTTCATTATGCACCTGGACAATCAGCACTCCAAGATTTACAGACGCCTTTACTTCCAGCTCTTCACTGTCAATCATCATCGTAGAAAGCTGCTCTAGCTCTGTCTGCAGAGAGAACCTGCAGTCCGGATTGATTCCTTCCACTTCAATGGTATGCTGAAAAGGAACCATGCCATGCATTAAGGCAAAAGGCAGGCTATCGTCTGCTGTGATGTAAAGAATGCTGACATACACCGCTCCTTCAATCTGGATGCCCCGGTCGGTAATCTGCGTCTCATCAATCTTAACTTCACCCTTACTGTGACAGATTTGAAGCATCCTGGGACGGTTCGGCTCCATGCGGATGCGCTCGTTTGTCCTGCATTTGGAAAAATTCTTCATTACCAGGCTTTCATAGACTTCCTGCGTCGTGATTGGCTCCAGCCGCCGCAGCGGAGTATACACATCTGCCAGTATTTCCACTCTCTCCTCTTCGTACAGCTTGATATCCAGATCCAGGACTGCCTCTACCTGAATCACCCTCTCCTCCCCGTCATAATCAGGGCGCACCTCCAAATTACTTCCTGCAAGGGTAACTTCTACGTCCGGTATCATAGATGAGGTACAGCCGCCGCACTCGATGCTTCCTGAAAATGGCAGGGATGTTTCAATCCACTGCTTCGTAGCATTTTCATCATCCCCCGCATACAGCACGAAAATGAACAGTTCTCCTCTGATATCAATCTGCCCGTCATTCACACGGATATCTGTTCCGCGCAGCTGAACACTGTCCCAGAGCAGTTCCCCAATGTTGGGCTTATTCGACGCCAGGTTTATCTCATCTTTGACACGCAGAATATCGCGTTTCTGCACTGCCAAGGAAAGGGTCGTCAGTTCTTTTGTCCGTGCTGTCACCTCATCAATCCCGTGCAGTTCCACCGCCGCCTGCGTATCATAAAGCTCCTCAATGGAGGCCGCAAAGGAAACAAGGGCATGGATACTTAGCTTCCTGGAATTTATAAGCTGGACACTCAAGTCCTCCATATCCCATTTTACCCGGATATTGTCCCCCGCCATAGCGCCTTCCAGGTTCAGCTTTTCCTCAAACGGAATTTTCGTGACCAGCCTATGTATCTGCCGTTCCCCATCATCCGAGACGTAGAGAATCTTCACCTCCAGATACCCGCTTAGAAAAACCTGGTTTTCCAGAATTTTTGTTTCCTCTATTTTTAAGTTTCCTTCTTCCTGAATCACATCCCCGGCATCCGGCTTAGTGTCAGGTACATTCATGTCCTCCTCTAAGGTAATCTGGTTCACCGCCCTGCCTTTCTGGCGGTTCATGCGGATATTCTTTTTCAGCAATTCCATACGAAAACCTCCCATCCTATATTCTGCATAATTCCTGTAACAGTCCGGATCTGCATCCTAACCAGGAGCTGCACGGCAAGCGGATACAGAGCCCGGCTGCTGCCAATTTCCTGTTTATTTCATTCTATGCAGAAGGTTGTTTCGTATGCATAGTATTCCTTCCCGCTTAATCAAACAAAACCTCCGCCTCCTGGGCCTCGATTTTGATAACCAGATAAGGATAAGAAGCCTCGTCCCGGATTTCCTGGTCGCGTGGCGGCCCAATCAGGCTCGTGTCTACATGCAGCCCATCCTCCGCCAGAAATACTTCATTTACTGCGATGCTGTATCCTCCCGTTTTCTGCTGCCCATATCCCCGTACCAGGTACATATACCCCTGATCCTCATAAGTCAGCTTAATCTCTCCCTGTTTATTCTCTTCAATAATCACCGCCAGCTCCGATGGAACCTCATCCGGTTCCACCACCGTAAATTCCACTTCCGTTTTCGCCATATTTCCTACCTGTTTCATCTCACAGCCTGTCAGCAAAATCATCAGACTCAGGCACCATATTCCAAAAATCTGCAAACCCTTTTTCAATTTCATACCTGCCACCTGCTTTTTCTTTTATCCTATTATGGCCAACGCAGATTTATTCCCGCGCGCTCAGGGAAACAGAACCCCTCCGCAGATTGTCCGGTATTTCTCCTGCAGGCGCCTTATAGTATCCCTCTTGGCAAATTCATAAGCTCCAAGCCTGCTGACCGGCATGATGCCCATCAGTGAATTTGTAACAAAACACTCCTCAAACTCCCCTAAACTATCCGGAAAAATCTTCCTCTCTTCCACATCGCAGCATTCCATCACATACCCGCGCATAATCCCCGGAAGCAGGCCGCAGGAAAGCTTTGGCGTAAAAATCTCTCCCTTTCGGACAAAAAACACATTGGAAACTGCGCCTTCACAGATTTCCCCCCTCCCATTTAAGAAAACCACCTCATCCAGCCCCCTGGCAGCAGCCCGGCGCTTTTCCAGAATGCATTCTCCGTAATTCAGCGTTTTATGATAGGTAAACGGCGAGCTTTCATTACGTCTCACCTCAGAAAAATCCATCACAAACCCACGCTCATAATCTTTTCTGGTATAATGGTTCTCTCTGGTCAAAAACAGCTTATTCTCTCCGGATACCACAATTTTCAATACCCCTGCGCGGATATTTTTTTCCTCCAGATATGCAGACACCTCATCCTCCGTCACCCGGCTCTGGATTCCCAGAAATTCCAGCGTCTCTGCAAGCCTCGCCAGGTGCCTGTCTAAAAAAACAGGGCGGTCATAAACCGCCACCGTCTCAAAAGCTCCTATGCCAAACAGATACCCTTCATCCAATACGATATTCATCTTTCTCTCCTTTTAACACACGCTGCTCAGCAGCAGCCTGCCCAGCCCCTCCACATCCGGCACAATCTGCCCAGCTCCCGCCGTCTCCAGCTCCCCGCGGCTCCCAAACCCATATAGTACCCCTACCGTGTCCAGCCCACAGGCTCTGCCGCCCAGTACATCATGTTTCCTGTCTCCAACCATAACGGCGCTTCCCATGTCAGAAATCCCGTTTCCATCCAGCACGCACCGAATGACCTCCTCTTTCTTGGTCCTGCTTCCGTCCAGATTGCTTCCCTGCACATCGTCAAAATATCCCATAAGCCCAAAATGCTCCAGAATCTGATTCGTGTAAACCGTCGGCTTCGAAGTAGCTACAAACAGATGGCAGCTTCTGGCTTTCAGCTCTTCCAGAAGCTCCTGGATTCCCGGATACACACTATTCTCAAACATTCCTCTATCCGCAAAATACTCTCTGTATTTCCACACTGCCTCGCCCGCTTTCTGTGCGTCAAACCCGTAATATTCTATAAAAGATTCCTGCAGAGGCGGCCCGATAAACCTTCTCAGCTTCTGTATGTCCTTCTCATAAACTCCATAATACTCCAACGCATAAACCACGGAATGGATAATGCCCTCTGCCGAATCTGTCAATGTTCCGTCTAAATCAAACAAGATATATTTTTTCATCCCTGCATTGCCTCCAGTACTGCTTTTGCTTTTTGCTGCGTCTCCTCATATTCAAATCCCCGCTCTGACTCACAGGTAATTCCTCCGCCCACGCCCAGATGATATACCCCATCCTGATACAAGGCAGTTCGTATGACGATATTAAAATCACATTCGCCGTCCAGCGTCAAATATCCCATGGAACCAGTATAGAGGTTTCTTCTCCCATGCTCCAGCTCATCAATAATCTCCATCGCGCGCAGTTTCGGCGCGCCTGTGATGGAACCTCCCGGAAATGCCGCCTCAATCAAATCCATTACATTTTTCCCCGGCGCAAGCTCTCCCTCCACGTTCGCTGACAGGTGGAACACCGTAGCATATTCTTCTATCTGAAACAGTTCCGTTACCTTCACGCTCCCCGGCACACACACACGGTTCAAGTCATTTCTCTCCAAATCCACAATCATCAACAGTTCGCTTCTATCCTTCTCCGACTCCCAAAGCTCCTTTCTAAGCATGGCGTCCTCCTGTGGATTTTCCCCTCTTTTCCGCGTCCCCTTAATAGGGCGCGTCACGACATGGCCGCCTCTCATCTGGAGAAAGCGCTCCGGCGAAGCGCACACCACCTGAAAATCCCCATACTGGAAATACCCGCCGAAGGGAGAGGGATTGTTCCTGCGCAGCGCCCGGAACACCTGATACGGGCTTCGCCTGCTGCGTACAGCAAGCTGACGGGTCATATTCATAATATAAATATCGCCTTCCGTGATATAGTCTATCACATCATCCACCGCTTTTAAATACTCGCTTTCTTCAAAATCTGACTCCGTCTGAATTTCACAGGCCGCCGCCTCTTCCTCCTCATCCGAAACTTCCCTGATTCGTTTCAAAATTTCATCCAGCATCTCCCCGCTGTCTTTTGTCTTTCCGTTTGCAATCAAATACAACCTGTTCTCCTTGTGGCTTTCCACCAGGAACACATCATAAAAACACAGAATACACGCCGGGATATCTACTTTCTCCTTGTGGCAGCTCTCCACACCCTCTTTCTCCCTTCCGTAATCATACGAAAAATACCCGATAGCCCCTGAAACAATCGGAAGCCCGGTATCATTTTCATCCCTGTGATTTTCCAGATACTCCTTTACATATACTTCAAAGCTTTGTTCACATTCCTTGCCGTTCACTGTAAATTTATCCCCATTTTTCAGCGTCAGGTATGGAAAAACTCCCACAATTGAATACTGCCCCAGTTCATTTTGCAGGGAAGAATCCAAAAACACCGACATCTCCTCCTCTGCAAACAAATCAAAAATCCCCGAAAGCGCCGGATAATCCTCAAGCATTCTTATAGTCCGCATGAACATCCCTCCATTCCCGGCAGATTCTTCCGAAATTCTCCAAAAGCTCTTTACCATATTCTGTTAACACTGCCTCCGGATGAAACTGCACCCCGTAAACAGGATATATCCGATGGGAAATTCCCATAATTACCCCCTCCTCAGATACTGCATCTATAAGCAGCTCCTGCGGAAAATCTCTCCCCGATACAGTCAGCGAATGATAACGCGTTACCAGAAAATCTCGCGGAAGCCCCGCGAAAACCCCGCCGCCCCTGTGAATAATTTCCGTCACCTTCCCATGCACGGGGCATTTGCCTTTTTCCACCCGGGCGCCAAAATAATGGCCTATTACCTGATGTCCCAGACATACGCCCAAAATTGGTATTTTCCCCTTAAATCTCTCCAGAATCCGCAGCGATGCTGCCGCGTCAGACGGCTTTCCCGGCCCCGGTGATAAGATAATCCCCTCCGGGCACAGCGCCTCAATCTCCGAAAGCGTAATTTCACCTTCACGCTTTACCAGAACTTCCTGCCCCAGCTCCCTGAAATAAGCCGACAGGTTATAGACAAACGAATCATAATTATCCAGCATAAAATACATAGAACCCCGCCTTTCCGAAATAAATTCGGCATAGTCGTTATCCCGGCAGTTGTCAGGTCCGTATCCTCGCCTCTTTCAGACAGTGTACCGTAAATCCTGCACGTACGCAAGAACTTTTTCACCTAATTTCAAATCGCGGTTTGTCGAGGAGGTTGCCGCTTACACCATACAGTTATGGAACCGATAGTTTCTGTGCTTACTCCGGACAGTCACGGAACCGATAGTCCTCATGTTTACGCCGTACGCCGGGAAGCCTGCCGCATATCCCACACGGACGGAGACAACGCGCCGGTGAACTAACCGTCGGAGAAACACGCAGCGCGTGTTTCTCTGCCGCGGTGGTCGCCGAGTGGGCATGCAAGCCTGCCCGTTC
>NZ_CALPCM010000005.1:0-131792 GCF_943193015.1 Hominisplanchenecus murintestinalis | reverse complement strand
TGTTCTATCCCTTGTTTTACTGTTTTAAGGTCGATGTAGTTGTACATCTGTTCTTTGAATTTCACTCTCCAGAACTTTGGAAACTTCTTTTCCTCAGTCATGGATGGTCTCTCTCAAGACCTTGTCTTCATGAACTTTCAAGGTTGTTTCACTGTTCAATTATCAATGTCCTCTGCTGTCTTGTTTGTTTCGTCCCCGACAGCTTCCTTAGTCTACCAAACCTTTCCGAATATGTCAAGTACTTTTTTTGATTTTTTTCGATATTTTTTTCTTTGTAAAAACAGAAGCCGCCGCATCCCTGCGCCAGCCCCTCATTATGTTCCATCTGCCTGGTATCGTCTTGCGTAAAATACAGTAAATTTATGTAAGACAATACTACTCTAATTCCCGCTTAAATACTTTTCAATCCCCTGCATAGCCGCCTCTTCGTCTGTGCCTTCTGCAGAAATGATAACATTATCCCCTTCATTTAATCCCAGGGTCATCATTCCCATAATACTCTTCGCGTTCACACGCTTCTTAGCCAGCTCCACATATACTGCACTTTCATATTGGCTCGCCACCTGCACCAATACCGCTACAGGCCGCGCTTCCAGCCCATTCGATATCTGCACTTTGATTGATTTCCTAATCATAATAGCTCTCCTCCTTCATTCCCACGCAACTCTTCAGCAAGTGCACTAAGCTTTCTCAATCTGTGATTTACGCCGGACTTCCCCACTGGTGGGGCAAGCATCATCCCCAGCTCCTTCAGCGAAGCATCTGGATTCTCAAGACGAAGCCGTGCCGTGTCTGCAAGTCCCTCTGCAAGATCTTCAAAGCCGATTTTTGACTGAATATATTTTATGTCCTCTGTCTGCTTTACTGCGGCATTCACCGTCTTATGAATATTTGCCGTTTCACAGTTTACTTTTCTGTTCACGGAATTCCGCATTTCTTTTAAAATCCGCACATTCTCCAAATCCATCAGCGCCACATGCGCCTCCATCACATTCAGAATATCCACAATCCGGGAACCCTCTTTGATGTAAACTACATAATACTTTTTCCGCCGTACAATCTTCGCATCCATTTCAAAACTGTTAATAATATCGCGAAGCTGTTCTGCTTTTCTCTCTGTGGCGCAGGCAATCTCAAAATGATAAGACTTCTGAGGATTGCTGATAGAGCCCGAAGCCAAAAATGCACCTCGGATAAACGCGCGCTTACAACAGGACTTCTGAATCACCAGATTATCATGAAGCGACAGATTTTCTCTAATTTCTCCATTCCATCCAATCAGCCTGGCCGCCTGAAGTATCTTCATGGCATCTTCGTGATTCTTCACCAGCACCAGATACGTCGGTGCCTTTTTTAAGTACACATTCTGCTTTATGGAAACTTCCGTATCTATATTAAAGGTTTTTTGCAGTAATGTAAAGTATTTTCTTGCCACAGAGAGATTTTCTGTCTGTACCCGCAGGCAATACTTTTCTTCTTTTGAAATCGAAACACTGCCGCACATACTGATAATAGCGGCAATTTCTGCTATCCGGCAATGTCTGGCTGCGCATAGCTGCCGTGATAACTCCTCTTTCACATCACTCGAAAACGACATCTCTTCTCCTTATCCGCCTGCATTCTACCTTGCGATATCCCTGTGTTCAATTCTGCTCCCATATTCACTGCACGTTTTCAGCCGCTCATAAAGCCTGCCTGCCAAAGTAACCGAACGATGTTTCCCTCCGGTACAGCCAATGCCAATAACCAGCTGGTTTTTCCCCTCCGCCACATAATTGGGTATTAGAAATTCAACCATATCTGCCAGCTTGTCCAGAAACTCATGTGCCAGCTCAAACCCCATCACATAGTCCTGAACCTCTGCGTCCAGTCCTGTCTTATTCCGAAGCTCCTCTACATAAAAAGGATTTGGAAGAAAACGCACATCAAACACCAAATCACAATCATTCGGAATCCCATATTTAAACCCAAAAGAAAGCACAGTTATCACCAGGCTTTTAAATTCCTGGTTCCACACAAAGATTTTTCCCAGCTCCTGATGCAGCTCCCGGGTAAGCAGCTGGCTCGTATCAATAATATAGTCCGCATGTTTTTTCAAAAAACCCATCTTTGCCCTTTCCAGGGCAATTCCCTTGTCCACTCTGTCACCCCGCGAAAGAGGATGGCTGCGGCGTGTCTCCTTATACCGTTTTACCAGCACAGAGTCCGAAGCATCCAAAAATACGATTTCATACTGAAATCCTTCCATAGCAATCTCCTCAAGTTCCTGCTCCAATTCCCCTAACGCCTGTCCGCTGCGCACATCAACTCCCAGCGCTACTTTCTCAATCTCACTGCCCAAATCGCACGCCAGTTCCGCAAATTTTTTCAGCAAAAGTATCGGAAGGTTATCCACACAGAAATATCCCATATCCTCTAGCATTTTGAGCGCTGTACTCTTCCCTGCGCCCGACATCCCGGTCACAATTACAAATCTCATAAGTCAAACTCCTATCTCCCGCGCCGCGGGACAACAGCCACAGTTCCGAATTTGAACCGTTACCATTCCCCCAACATCTTTACTTCCGGCTCCAGAGTAACCCCTGAAGTCTCCTCTACCCGCCTTATGACTTCCTGCATCAGCTCCCTCACCTGTAGGGCTGTCGCCCCGCCTTTATTCACCACAAATCCACAGTGCTTCTCAGATACCTGGGCATCTCCTACGGAAAACCCCCGAAGCCCCGCCTCCATGATTAATTTTCCGGCAAAGTTCCCTTCCGGACGTTTAAAAGTACTCCCGGCACTCGGAAGCTCCAACGGCTGTTTACTTACGCGTTTCTCTTTTAATTCTTCCATACGGGATGCAATCGCTTCCCGTTTTCCTTCCTGAAGCCGCATTTTCGCTTCCAGTACGATATATCCTTTCCGCGCAATGACACTGGTGCGGTAGCCCAGATCCAGCTCCTCTCTTTTCAGCCTCAGGATTTCTCCTTCCCCTGAAAGCACTCCCACTTCCTCCAGTACATCTTTCATTTCGCCGCCATACGCTCCGGCATTCATCACCACTGCCCCTCCAAGGGTTCCCGGAATTCCGGCTGCAAATTCTAACCCTGTGAGATTATTTTCTAATGCTGTCTTAGCTATTTTAGATAACAGAGCGCCTGCTCTGGCTGTCACGCAGACGCCATCCACAGAAACCTCACTATAATTTTTAAACATCTGTATGATAACGCCTCGAAATCCCTTATCACTTACCAGAAGATTGCTTCCGTTTCCCAAAATATAAAACGGAAGCTTCCACTCACGGCACGCCTTTATCACCTGTGCAGCCTCTTCCCCGCTATGCGGCGTTACATAGTAGTCCGCGGGACCCCCAATCCGAAAAGTCGTGTGTTTCTTCATCGGTTCATCTACAGATACATTATCATTTCCTACAATGCTGCAAACCTTATCCAAAAATCCTTTTTCCACTCTCTTTACCTGCCCTTTATAAAATATTATTCTCCGTGTCTTTTTTCGGAATGTTTCCCCTCTCATTTGCCACAAGTATACCGCTCTCCCTGACAGCTTCCACAATCTCCTTCATCACATGAACCGGCTCTACCAGCGCAAAACGTACAAACCCTTCTCCCAGCGAACCAAAGCTGCTGCCCGGCACGCAAATCACACCTGCTCTCTCCATCAATTCCATACAGAATGCATTTGAGTCTTCATATCCTTTTGGAAGCGGAACCCACACAAACATTGTACCCTGGCTGTCCGGAACATCCCATCCGATTTCACGCAGACCGCCGCACAGCGCTTCCATCCTCGCCTCGTACTCTCTTCGCTGCGCTTCTACGCTTTCCCTTGATCCGCTCAGCGCTGCCGCTGCCCCATACTGCAGAGGCAAGAACATTCCATAATCAATCTGTGTACGCACCGCACGGAATGTATCTACAATCTCCCGGTTGCCCAGCACAAAAGAAATTCTGGCTCCCGTCAAATTATAAGATTTGGAGAGGGAATATAGTTCTACGCCCACTTCTTTCGCCCCTTCATATGCAAGAAAAGATTTTCCGATTCTCTCTCCGTAGATAATATCAGAATATGCATTATCATGGATAATGATGATTTGATATTTCCGGGCAAAGGCAATCAATTCCTCATAAAATCCATCATCTGCCACCGCACATACGGGGTTCAGAGGATAGGACACCAACATAAACTTCGCACGTCTTGCCATCTCTGCCGGAATATCGGCAAACTTCGGCAGGAAGCCGTTCTCAGGATACAGTGGATATTCCACCACCTTTGCATCGCAAAGCGCCGGACCGATGCTGAAAATCGGGTATCCGGGATTCGGTACTAAGACTACGTCACCAGGATTGCACAATGCCCAGGTAATATGCGCCATGCCCTCCTGTGAGCCATTGATAGTCATGATTTCCTCCGGCATCAATTCCACACCAAAACGATTCCTGTAAAAATCCTGTACCGCCTCCAGCAGAAATGGTCTGTCTGTCAATGCATACCTGTAATTTTCCGGCTTCTTTGCGGCCTCAGCAACCGCTGCCATCACATGGGGCGCGGGCTTAAAGTCGGGTGTTCCCACCGACAGGTTATAAATTTTCCTGCCCTGCTGCTCCAACTCTTCCTTCTTTTCATTTAATACGGCAAAAATTCCTGCCTGGAACATCTGTGATTTCCTTGAAAATCTATTTCTCTCTTTTTCCTCTTCGAGTCTCCTTCTTCTCTCTTCTTCACGCCTTACAGCCTCTTCTGCTTCCCGCTGCTCAATCCGGGCATCGCGCCTCTGCGCCTCTGCCGCCGTTACGAGGTACAATGCGATACACACCAGGCTCACTGCCGTTCCCATCCACAATCCCGGCGGAGTATAATCCATAGAAATCTCATGCTCCCCGGATTCTAAATCAATTCCTGTAAGCGCCTGGCCTACCCGGTACGCAGTTATCTCCTGCCCATCTGCCTTGATGCTCCATCCTTCATCATAGGGAATTGAAAGCAGCAGGGTTCCGGCCTCCTTTGCCGTTACACGCCCTCTGATTTTTCCGTCCTCTGCCACGTCCGTCTCCATCTGCTCATCTGCCAGAAGCGCATGCATCTCTTTATATGCCGCGTCATCGCATACGTATACGCTTGCTTCCGCTTCGGTTTGACCTTCTTTCATAGTTACAGTAACCGTCGCGGTATTATCTTCCGCAAAACACCCTAAATCATACAGATGGTCGGTAAATCTGTCATAACTCTTGGAATATTGCGGAGTGGTAAGTTCTACCTCTTCCACTGACTCAGGTAAATAAAGATACGCCTGCTTTCCGGCCGGAAGAAGGATCTCATAGGTTTCTCCGTCATACATCGCAATTTCCTGATTTTCAAAAAATATACCATGGCTGCCTGTTGCCAGCTCTATAAAACGGTTCTGAACATCAAGCGGCGTACCATCTTCTTCGATATCCCATTCTTTAATTTCCGAATTTACCATAAATCCCAGAGAAAGCGCCCCCGTATTCTGATACATAGCCAGCGGTTCCTCATAATCTACTTTTTCCATCTGGTAAAGAGACGTCGTGTCTGTTTGCGACACAATATATTTTACGCCAAAAATATCGTTCGCCAGCTTTGTGAACCCATTATACCCATTCTTATTCGTCCTCGCCTCAATCCCCAGGCTTTTACAGATATCTACCGTAGCTGCCGGCATGGTAGAAGAAAACAATACCACGCCATTTCCACCCATAAACATATTTTCATTCCTCATCCGGCTGCTGTCGATATCGCTCCTGTAAAAACTGTTATCCTGCCGCCTGGCAATCATTTTTTCGTAGGCTTTCTGTTCATCTACATAAGTGCTTCTGCCCACCGTGCCGTTCATACACACGCCCACCGCGCCTGTAGCCGTCATCTCTGCCAGCACCAGGGACATAAACGCACATCGGAATGTATATTCCCCCATCTTCTTCCCGCTGCGGTACAGCAACAGCAGAACGCTGTAAACTGCCAGAAGCACGATAACTGCCGTATAGACATAAGGTTCCCGTTCTCCCAGACCTGTCCACGCTGAATACACTGCAAATCCCATAGGCGGCACACACGCAACTGCTACCCGCTCCCACGAGAGCCTCCGCAAGTCTGTCATCACATCAAACCCCACGGAAAGCAGCATAGCAATATAAATAAATGCAAAGCGGTTCGGAAGTCCATTCTGCACATGAAAGCCATGCCAGATAAAATTCAGCACATTAATGTCAAAGCTCGCATACAAAAAACCTATCAGCAGCAGTTTCGAAGCCCTCTCCCGTATGCTCCGTCTCTTATCCAGAGCATACAGACATCCCAGAATCATCGTCACCGTGCCGCAAAATGCATTGACTCCAATCTGGTCATCCGCAATATTAATTGGCTCCACAAATGCAAAATGGCTGGTAAGCTGGGAAAGATTTTCCACATAAAATTTCAACGGAGACGGAAAACTGTTCTGCGCCGACTCCGTAGTTCCCAGCCCCACAAATGCAGGCAGCAAAATAATCGCCGCCATTCCCCCGGCAAGAAGTGAATACCATCCAAATGTCAGGCAGGAATCCAGGACTCTCTTCCCTTCCACTTTCCGGGCAGAAACCCACTGTACCAGAAAATACAGGCAGGAAAAAAGACACAGCATAAAGCCGATATAATAATTACAGTACAGAGCATAAAACAACGCCAGACAGTAAAGAGATTTTTTCTTTTCATCCTTAACAATCCGTTCAATCCCCCGCATTACAAGCGGAAGCATCGCGATACTCTCCAGCCACATTAGATTAAAATAGTAACCGATGATAAAGCTGCTCAGCCCAAACATCGTACCGAACGCAATCGGGTAATAGCTCCTTCCTCTGTCATGCTCTGTAAAATACCAGGTCATGGTCAAACCGCACAAACCGATTTTCAACACAATAAAAAGCGCCATCACATCCATCATATGTTCCTTTGGGAACAGGCTCACCAGAAAATTCATCGGGCTTGCCAGATAATACGCAATCGTCGCCCAGAAATTATAGCCCAGCCCGCCGCCAAAAGAATACAGCAGGGATTCTGAATTCACCAGCTTTTCATGAAATTCCGTAAAAAACGGCAGATACTGGTGCAGGGAGTCAATAATCAGCACGCCTCTGTCCCCAAACGGAAACACACCGTTCCCTATAAACGCCGCCGTCACAACGACAGCCGGGATCGTAAAACCCCAAAAGCAGCATTTTCTCCGTATCCTTTGCACTTTCTTTTCCAACTCCGGCAATTCCTTCTTTTCCTTATTAAACACAAACAGCTTACTAAACAGGTAATTAAGCGCCAAAACTACCGCCTGCACCGCCAGCTTGGAAACCATGTCGTCGATGCCGAAAACACTGCTTAAAAACACTACGCCAAACACTTCCAGGAACATTGTGCCAAGGCGCATGCCGATAAACTGTGCCGCTTCAGCCAGAAGCTCTTTTACAGAAGCTGTCCTGCTTTTGAACACATACTGTTTATTTACCACATAGGCAAACAAAATCGCCAATGCAATAGAAATCATATTGGCTGCCGTTACATCAACCCCAAAAAGATATCTCTGCGCCGCATACGCTCCTACATTCACCAGCGTAGTACATGCGCCGAAAAATATATAACGAATCCCTTCATTCCCAAATATCTGCCTTAAAAATTTTTCCATATGTATCCATTCTCCTCAAATCACGTTCTGCAAAACTACGTCTGCTCTAGTATAGCCTCCTTTTCGGGAAATTTCAATTATGCGTTTCTTAATTCTTTCTTTTATGACTAAATGCAAACCCCCGGCAGGAAGCCGTCGAAAAACTCTTAAGAAACACTTGACGAATCGCCCCGGGCGTAATAAAATTGCAAAGGGCAAAAAAATACACCCTGTACAAACAGGTGTATTTCCAAGAAAGACATTTCAAGAGGAGGACGATTATGACAGCGTATAAGGACAGGAGCAGGGAAGAACTACTTCAGGAAAAATCAGTACTGGAGGAAAAATTTAAAGAAGTCAAAGCCAAAGGGCTGAAGCTGGATATGTCCAGAGGAAAACCTTCCGCCGCACAGCTGGATTTGGCTATGGGAATGATGGACGTACTGAACAGCGAGACAGATTTAAAGTGCTCAGAAGGCGTGGACTGCCGGAACTACGGTGTGCTGGACGGCATCCGGGAAGCAAAAGAACTGCTTGCCGATATGACAGAAGTTTCCCCTGACAATATCATTATTTACGGAAACTCCAGCCTGAACATCATGTATGATACGGTGTCACGTTCCATGACCCACGGCGTTATGGGCAGCACTCCCTGGTGTAAATTAGAGAAAGTGAAGTTCCTCTGTCCGGTTCCCGGATATGACAGGCATTTCACGATTACAGAGCATTTCGGAATCGAAATGATAAATATCCCGATGACACCGGACGGCCCGGATATGGATCTGGTCGAAAAATATGTAAACAACGACCCGGCAGTAAAAGGTATCTGGTGCGTGCCGAAATATTCGAATCCCCAGGGTTCCACATACTCTGATGAAACTGTACGCAGATTTGCAAGGCTGAATCCCGCAGCTGAAGATTTCCGCATCTACTGGGACAACGCCTACGGAATCCACCATCTGTACGATGACAAGCAGGACAATCTGGTTGAAATCCTGATGGAATGCAAAAAAGAAGGCCATCCCGACATGGTATACAAATTCTGCTCTACTTCAAAAGTAAGTTTCCCAGGCTCAGGCGTAGCAGCCATCGGAACATCAAAAGCAAACCTGGAATATATAAAAAAACAAATGGCAATGCAGACCATCGGCCATGATAAACTGAATCAGCTCCGCCATGTACGCTTTTTCAAAGATATCCACGGAATGGTACAGCATATGAGGAAACATGCAGAAATCCTGCGCCCGAAATTTGAAACCGTACTGAACTGCCTGAAACATGAGCTGGGCGGCCTGGAAATCGGAAACTGGATTGAACCAAGAGGCGGTTACTTCATTTCCTTCGACGCCCTTCCAGGATGTGCAAAAGCTATCGTAGCAAAAGCAAAGGAAGCCGGGCTGGTTATGACAGGAGCAGGAGCCACATTCCCCTACGGAAAAGACCCCCAGGACAGCAATATCCGTATCGCGCCTTCCTACCCTACACCGGAAGAGCTGGCGATCGCAACCGATATTTTTGTCCTTAGTGTAAAGCTGGTCAGCATTGATAAAATTTTAGAAAATAAATAACCCAAAATGAGCCGCAGCTTTTAAATACAAAAAGCCACGGCTCATTTTTAGATAGTCTGCAGCAAAAAACACTTGCCATCAGAGTGCACTCAGCATTTCCCTTATCCGATGCCTGTAGGTATGCCCCGCTGCAATTTTGTCATGTCCACGTTTGGCAATTGCCCTGCGTTCTTCTTCATGGTTCAAATAATAATCTATTTTCTGCTGTAAATCCTCTTTACTCTCATAATATACAAAATCCTCCCCTGGAATAAAATAGTCCAAAAAATCAGACTGAAAATTGCTAACCAGAAATCCTCCGCTTCCCATAATATCTACTGCGCGCAGCGGAATCCCGCTTTGAATTCCACGCCGGGTAATATTCAGGTTAATCCGGCTCTGTTTGAAGACCTTCGGCATCTCCTCATAATAATCAACAGTCCCGTGATTGCGCACATTCGACGCCGAAAAGTCTTTATGCTGTGTAAAAAGATCCACCCCTGCACACTCTCGGGCAACCGTCTCCAGCAAATCAATACGGTCTACTGCAGTAATCCACTCATTAACCACATATTGCGCATAAAAATATTCCTGTGATTCTATCCCCCCCGGCTCCCGCGTCATTGGGTATGCCCTTGCCATATCCCCTATCACCGGTCCCAGGACTTCCTCAATAAAATTGTACCCCTGTATTTTCAGCTGGGCAGCCACAAGTGCGTTCAGGTATCCTTTTGTATAATCAGAAACAGAATTCAGCACCTGCACAAATGCACTGCCATTCTCCAAATATAAAGAACCCACAAAAGAGACATCATATGTATACCCGTCTGTTTGAATAGCGTCCAATCGTTCCGTATTCGCAGCCAGCGGCATATAACGTACCGTAGAAATACCGGCATTATGACACTCAAGATACAGCTGCTTATCAAATACATAGATGATGTTGCACGGATTAAGGACACTTTCTGAAAAAAGCCTGCGGTACGGGCTGTCATACAGCCAGGAAATATACCGAACATTTTCCTTACAGCACAGATTGGAAATTGCCGGATAATAATTCGTCGTATAAACCAGATCCGGCGCTTCCTCCCGCACGACGGAAGAAAACTGGCGTTCAATCTCAGGAAGCTCCTGATATGTCTTTCCTTCAATCGAAAACGGAGGATAAATCAGTTCATGCCCTTCTTTAATAAAAGCCTCCACCAAATCTTTCTTCCCACAACTGCTCCATTCAATAAATAAAATTTTCATTTTTTATCATCCCTTCTGCATTTTTATCCCCATATCCTTTTTCTAGTGTGTAAAAAAAGAACCAATCAAACACAAACAAATGTCTGACTGGTTTCGCATCTGATATATGCCGTGAATTAACACTACCAAAAACAAAAAGCAGATAGCGGGAATCGAACCCGTCTCTCCAGCTTGGGAAGCTAGCGTTCTACCGATGAACTATATCTGCATGTCACCTATTATACCCCATCCCCTGCCAAAATGCAAGTACTTTTTTTCAAATCGCGAATCAACTGTAACAGTTCAGCCTTCGGCTTTACTGCTACGGAATCCAGCCCATTTAAAGTTTGCTGATCACAAAGGGCTGGATTCTCTGCCTAAATTTACGCATTCTTACGGACTTTGCAGCAAATGCAAAGTCCTGGGCTGAACTGTTATAATCAACTTTCAAACCGCAATTTGCCGCATCCTTTCACTGCCGTATGTAAATCCCCTGCTCTTCTATCCAGTCCTCTAAGTCTCCCAAGGCATCCTGCGCCCAGGTTTCACTGAGCTTTTTTTCCTGCCGCGCCTCCTGGCTTTTCTGTTCTTCTTTTTCTTTCTTTTCTTGCATGTGAATAACCTCCTTCTATCCATGAATACATAAGAAAAATACTTTTTCCCAATATCAAATACAAAGGTAACCGCCCGCATACCTCCTTTGGTTCCGGAACGGTTACCTTTCTTTAACTTTTGATATTAGCAGCCTTCTAACAGCTCCCGTAATACATCCCGTACCGGACGGTGGATTGCCAAATCTGCAACCCTGTCTTTAAAAGCGTCCTCCGGGTCGATGACTACCAGTTTCTTCCCATCAAAATATTTCACATACCGTTCTGCAAAAGCTCCGTCCAGGTTTGCACCGATTACCAGAAGCACTTCGGCTTTTGTAATTTCGTTAATGGCTCTTGTCATCAAACGGTTATCTACCGCCTCACCAAACATTACTACTTTGGGTCTCAATATCTTTCCGCACTCGTCACAGCAGGGAATTCCTCTGCTCTTCGCCACGTAATCTGCACGAAACCGCTTTCCGCAGTTAATGCAGACATTATCTTCCACATCTCCGTGCATCATGATTACATTCCGGCATCCTACCCTTGAGTAAAAATTACAGGTATTGTCCGTAATCATAAGATGTATCAGGCTGCGTTGTTCCAGTTCCCTCAGATAACGAAAAGATTCTCCCGGCTCCATATCTCCGGGCAGTATCTCCGCCTTATAATAATCAAAAAACTTTTCCGGCCGTGTACTGAAAAATGCGGCATTAAAAATCTCCTCTGGAGAATACCCATATTTCATCTCAATTTCATAAGCTCGAGACTGCGTCCGTACACTTGCCCGCCCTACTTCCTCTAACAGACCGCTACAGCAGAGGGCAACCGTATACTTACTTTCAAATAAAGCTTTTCTTAACAGGTCTACTTCTCTCATGACCCCACCTCCGTCTGCTTTTCCTTTATATTAGTACAATCCACTACAAAATGTCAATATTTTTGTCGCATTTTATGCGTATTTACCAATGTTTTTTACACCTACCACCGTCAAATAGCTTAAAAATCCAATTTTATCACATGACGGTATAGAAAATATGCCAATCCCCCTTCTAACACTACCAGAAAAACTTCGAAAATCTTTGCAAACATCCCCTGAAGAACCAGCATCAGGATTAAAGGAATCAGCGCATTAAACATCCCTGCAAAAATCCCGGCCATGCTTGAAGCGCTCTGCTTTACCACTGCCGCCTCGCTCGTCCAGTCATACTTCGGGAACTTAATGTTAATATACATTCCCAGCACACTGATAAAGACTGCATACACTACCGGAATTATAAATAAGAACAGGACCTCCCAGGCACTCATAGGAATCCTGACAGCTATCAGCAGGGAAACCAGGATGCCTGCCGGAACCGTGAGCAGCAAATTAAACAGGATTTTCCCTTGGTACACCGTTTTCTTATCTAGCGGAAGAGATTTCAGAATCCATAAGTTTCTTCCCTCCAGTGACAGAGACACACACGTCGTACAGCTCATACACTGCAGCATGGCAATCATAAAAGGCAATACCTTTGTAATACCTTCAGACATACCCGGTATATTCACCCACTTCTCCAGCTTTTCAGGTCCCATCACTGCTAACGCAACGCCGAAAAGCACCATCATCACCAGTCCTATCCCCATATTTGTGGTATACATCGGGCATCCAAAAAAACGCTTTGCCTCTTTTCTGCATACTGCCATCAGCGGACTAGATGTTTTAAGCGTCCCCAGCTTATAGTCCGAACGCGCATGCCAGCTCATCAATGCCGTATTCATACTCTTATACTTCAATGATACCAGCTTCAAAAAAATCAGATACCACCCTATAGAAAGCAGCAAAAATGTAAAAAAGGAAAACATATCGAAGGAAATCACCGCACGCTCAAAAAGTACCGACGGAGGATACAGTCTGTGAATCGCTCCAAGCATCACCTGTCCCAGCTGGTTCAGCTCCTGAACCAGAATATCCCCCTCATCCATACCGCTTAACCCAAAAGACAGTACCATAATGACACTGGTAATGCCAATGGTTAAAACCGTAGTAAGCACATTCGCATGGCGGAACCTTGATGTAAACAGGATAATCAACGCGCCAATCACGGTTGCTGCCGTCGTTGGAAGCAAAGGCGCCGCCATCATTCCCAAGAGCCAGATAGGGTAAAATCCAATACCCGGATGCTCCCATATCACATATCCGGCCCCCATGGGAAGCATTACAACTGCCGTGAACAGCAGATTCATCAAATACATCGACAGGAAACGGCTGGCTATCACCGTTCCCGTTTTTATTGGAAATGACAGCAAAAGCTCATAATCCCGATAAGCAAACAATACACCATTTGCCTTTAATACCGTAAAAAATAGAGTAATCACACTCGTGATTGCCAAAGCAAACCCGGGTATCATATAGGAAAGTTCCATAGCTCCCAGGCCTGCTGCTACCAGAAAACTGTACGCCGCAATCATTACGTCCACAAACAGATATGCTGCCATCATTACAACCGTGCCGCGTTTCTTTTCCTTTCCCCTGAACTGTCCTAAAAGCTGTACCTTCATCAACAGAAAACACTTATTTTTCATCTTCAATCACCTCCAGGAAAAGGTTCTCCAGAGATTCATCCCCTGTAAGCTTCTCCGTTTCCCCGCTCACAATCAGCCTGCCATCTTTGATAATTGCAATCTTATTACACAGCTTTTCCGCAACCTCCAGAACATGGGTAGAAAAGAAAATCGCACTTCCGTTCCCACACATTTCATGCATGATATTTTTTAAAGTAATGGAAGCCTTAGGGTCAAGCCCTACAAACGGCTCATCCAGAACCATCAGCTTGGGCTGATGGATTAGTGCAGAAATAAGCGCCACCTTTTGCTTCATCCCATGAGAATAAGAAGAAATCAAGTCCCCCAGACTTCCGGTAATTTCCAGCAAATCTCCATACTTTGCAATACGTTCTTTCCTTATTTTGGACGGAACTTCATAAATATCTCCGATAAAGTTCAGATATTTAACTCCTGTCAAATGTTCATAAATATCCGGATTATCAGGGATATATGCCGTAACTTTTTTACATTCTACCGGAGATTTGCGAATGCTTTTTCCGTCAATCAGAATTTCACCTTCCTCAAAATCCAGCACACCCACAACAGATTTAATTGTAGTACTTTTTCCTGCGCCATTGTGTCCGATGAATCCATAGATATCCCCCGCTTCCACGGTAAGCGTCAGGTTATCAACCGCCTTTTTCCCTTTTTTATATGTTTTTGAAAAATTCCTAATTTCCAGCATCGCTTTTTCCTCCTCAAGTTTCATCATTTCTTGTCTTTATGTGTTCGCACACAATTTTTATACATTATACCACGAAAAGATTCCAAGATACAGCAAAAACAATTCTAATACATAACATCATTCCTAATTTTCACGCAAAAAACGCCGCCAGGCATTCTCTGCCCGGCGACGGCCATTTAACTTTCTTTTCCGTCACTTTCCAAGATGCAGCTCCGCAGCAGCGTAAGCGCCCTCACCACGGAATACTCCCGTATCTTCTCTCTGCTTCCCTGAAAATGATATTCTTTTACAGTAACTTTATTATTCAGGCTGCATGCCATGTAGACCAGCCCCACCGGCTTCTCCTCACTTCCTCCGTCCGGTCCCGCGATTCCGGTAATAGATATACATACATCTGACCCGGTTACAAAAGCGCCGTTTTTCGCCATCTCTTTGGCAGTCTTCTCACTGACTGCCCCATAATCTTTCAGCGTTGTCTTTTTTACATCCAAAAGCTTTCTTTTTGCTTTATTGCTGTATGTTACAAGTCCTTGCTTAAACACTTCGGATGCTCCGGGCACATCTGTCAGCCTTGCCGCCAGCATGCCGCCTGTACATGACTCTGCCGTAGTAAGCGTCAATTCCCGCTCTTTCAGAAGCTTTAGAACACTTTCTGCCAGCGTCTCATGCTCATCTGTAGAATAAATATAGTCGCCAAAGCGTTTCCTAAGCTCCCGAACCATTGGTTTGATCAGTTTCTTCGCTTCTTTCTCGTCAGAAGCCTTCGCCGTAATCCGCAGATGCACCTCCCCGGTCTTTGCATATGGGGCAAGCGTAGGATTCGTCTGCTTTTCAATCAAATCTGCAATCTGTGTTTCCACATAGCTCTCTCCCAGCCCGCATATCTTCACCATACAGGAGCATATCATTTCCGGCTGAAGTTTATTCAAATACGGAAAAATGCTTTTCGCAAACATGGGCTGCATCTCATTCGGAGGGCCTGGCAGCAGGATAACAGATTTTCCGTCCTTTTCCAAAATCAGTCCGGGCGCCGTACCATTGTCATTGTCTACCACAATGCCTCCCTCCGGCACCTGCGCCTGCTTCCAATTATTTTCCGTAACGGTTTTAATTCCGCTGTTCTTAAAATATTCCGCAATCAGCTTCCGGGTATGCTTATCTTCTTTCAGAGGCATTTCCATCACCTTGGCTGCAGCCTCTTTGGTAAGGTCATCCTTCGTAGGCCCCAGCCCTCCGCTCAAGATTACTACATCTGAACGTCCCAGTGCTGTCTGAATCGCCTCTGCCAGACGTTCCTCATTATCCCCCACTACAGACTGGTGGAACATAGAAAGCCCCAATAGAGCGCACTGCTCCGAAAGATATGCCGCGTTTGTATTCACAATATTTCCAAGCAGCAGCTCTGTTCCCACCGAAATTAACTCAACTTCCATTTTTACCTCCAATGTCCGGCGCATTTCCGCCTGTTATCTGATGGCTAAGTCCCTCTATCTAATCCTGCATCTTCAGAACCTGCTTATTTTTTGCAATATAATCTATAAGGGAAATTACTGTCAGAATCAATGCAATATAAATAAACACCTGTTCAAGCATCGTAAACACTCCGCCAAAATCTCCTATCAAAAGGATAATCATAACCATCTGGGATACGGTCTTAATTTTTCCCCACCAGCTCGCTGCAATTACAATGCCGTTGTCCGACGCCACCAGCCGAAAACCGCTGATAATAAATTCCCGGCTGATGATTACAATTACAACCCAGCTTGGAATCATATCTAATTCCACCAGACAGATCATCGCCGCCGATACCAGCAGTTTATCTGCAAGCGGATCCATAAATTTCCCAAAATTCGTTACCTGGTTGTTTTTCCTTGCCAGATAACCGTCCAAAGTGTCTGTAAAGCTTGCTGCAATGAAAATAGCCAGAGCGATATATTTGTCATATTCCGTAATATCAAGCAACAAGAAAGCCACAAAAAACGGAATCATGACCACCCTTAATATTGTTAACATATTTGGTGCATTCATTCTGCAATCTCTCCTATCAAATCATATTCCAGGGCTCCTGTCACTTTTACCCTTGCAAAATCTCCCGTCACCAGCGTTTCATCTGTATTGATAAACAGATAACCGTCAATTCCCGGCGCATCCATATAGGTGCGGGCAATATAGGCATTTTCATCCGCCACTTTTCCTTCTACCATAGCCAGCAGCGTCCTGCCCGCCATATCTTCATTTTTGTCAAACGAAATCTCCTGCTGCAGCTCCATCAGTTCATCCCTGCGCTCTTCTTTGATTTCTTCCGGTATCTGTCCTTCCATCTGGGCCGCCGGGGTATCTTCTTCCGGCGAGTAGGCAAACACGCCCAGACGCTCAAATTCCATCTCGTCCACAAACTGCATCAGCTCTTCATGGGCTTCCTGTGTTTCTCCCGGAAAACCGCTGATCAATGTTGTGCGTAGTACAATATCAGGAATTTCCCGGCGCAAATGCGCCACGATTTCCTGCAGAGCCTTTTTCGTAGTTCTGCGCCCCATCCGTTTCAGCACATCATCGTTCGCATGCTGAATCGGCAAATCCAGGTAATGGCAGATCTTCGGCTCTGTCTTTATAGTCTGAATCAGCTCTTCATAAATTTCTTCGGGATAGCAGTACAAGACACGTATCCATCGGATGCCCTGAATACTGCACAACTCCCGAAGCAGTTTATGTAAGGATTTCTTTCCATAGATATCTACTCCATATAACGTAGTCTCCTGGGCAACCAGAATCAGTTCCTTTACACCCTGCGCCGCCAAATCCCGCGCTTCTTGCACCAGCTCTTCCATCGGAACGCTCCGGTACTTCCCACGCACGGCAGGTATGATGCAGTATGTACAATGCTTATCACATCCCTCTGCAATTTTCAGATGGGCATAATGCCCACCTGTTGTAAGCAGTCTCTCCCGTTTCCCGTCTGGTGTGCTGTTGATGTCATGAAACTCCAAAAGCCGTTTCCCTTCCAGGGCATCCGCCGCTGCTTTTACAATCTCTTCATACGTGGACGTGCCAAGAACCGCATCCACTTCAGGAATTTCATCCACAATTTCCTTCTGGTAACGCTGCGCCAGGCACCCTGTCACAATCAAGGCTTTACAGTTTCCGGATTTTTTATACTCTGCCATTTCCAGAATCGCCTGTACGCTCTCTTCCTTCGCATCATTGATAAAACAGCAGGTATTGATAATTATGACATCCGCTTCACTTTCGTTGTCCGTCAGGCTATAGCCCTGCCCATTCAGAAGGGCAAGCATCACTTCTGAGTCCACCAGGTTCTTATCGCATCCCAGAGATACAAACAGTAATTTCATATTTTATGCTGCCCTTTCTATTCTGCCAGCTCAATTTCATCTTCTGATTTCTCTTCCTCTGCCATAATCTTAATCTTCGCTTTATCCAGCTCCTCCACTGCTACAGACAGAGGCTTCTTTCCTGAACTGTATACCAGCGGATCTGCCCCTCCGATGATTTCCCGCGCTCTTTTTGCTGTTGCAAGCACGATTGAATATCTGCTATTCACCACCGGAGTCTCATTTTCCCCTACTTCACTATTTACTACATTCATTAAATCTGTATAAGATGGATGTAACATTCGCCTATTCTCCTTTCGAAAACCTCTCTAAATCTTTTCTTATCATTTTTACAAACCCTGTATTTCTTCTTATACGGTAATGCTCGCCCTGGATGATTCCATGCATCTCTTCCACTGCCGTATCCAAATCGTCATTTACAATCAGATAATCGTAATTCTCTATCCCTTCCGCCTCTTCCACTGCCCGCGCCAGACGCGACGAAACTACCTCTGCCGTCTCTGTTCCCCTGCCCAGAAGCCGCAGCTTAAGCGTAGATGCATCCGGTGTAGTCACAAACATCAGAAGCGCATCCGGATATTTTTCTTTTACCTTCAGGGCGCCCTGAATCTCTATTTCCAAAATCACATCTTTCCCTTGCTCCAGCATTTCTTCTACATAGGCTCTTGGCGTACCGTAATAATTCTCCACATACTGGGCGTACTCAATAAAAGCATCCTCATCTATCATACGGCGGAATTCCTCTACCCTTTTAAAAAAATATGCCTTTCCTTCCTCTTCCCCGTCCCTCGGCTGCCTAGTAGTTGCTGAAATAGACAGGGCATAACCATCATATTTTTTCCTAAGTGCATTCACCAGCGTCCCCTTTCCTGCGCCGGAGAAACCGGAAAGCACTATTAAAATTCCTCTATGGCTCATCTTCTTCCCCCTTCATCCCTATAATTGCAGCATTCGAGAACCGCTTTATCAGAGTGTCTGGCTGCAACGCAGACAATACTATATGATCCTCCTGGGTTACAAGCACAGACTTTGTTCTCCTCCCCTGGGTAGCATCAATAACCCTTCCGTTCTCTTTCGCCTGCTGCACCATACGTTTAATCGGCGCTGCGTCCGGATTCACCACTGCCACTACCTTATCCGTATTCACCGCATTACCAAAACCTATATTCATTAATCTCGCCACTTTATACTCCTGCCCCTAAACTTTAAGTAACCGTTCAGCTTTGCCAACCTGTCACAAACTTAACTACTCGATATTTTGAATCTGTTCGCGTACTTTCTCGATTTCTGTCTTTAAACTAATGGCGATATTTGAAGTCTCCAAATCATTTGCTTTGGACAAAATCGTGTTCGCTTCCCTATTCATTTCCTGTGCAATAAAATCCAGCTTCCTGCCGATGCCGCCGCCTTCTGTCAACGCATCCTTCATACTTTCAATGTGGCTTCTCAAACGCACAGTCTCCTCATCTGTACAGATTTTATCCGAATACAGTACCACCTCCGTGGCAATGCGTCCTTCCTCTATCTGAAAATCCCCCAAAAGCTCCCTGACCTTTTCTTCCAGTTTCCTGCGGTAGTTCTCCATAATCTCAGGATAGCGTTTCTCAACTGCTTCCACATCCTTCAACATACCGTTAAGCTTTCCAAGCAAATCATCCTTCAAAGCTTCTCCTTCTTTGAGCCTGGATTCTACAAACTGTTCACTGGCACACCGCATGGTTTTCTCAAGAGCCGCCCACAATTCCTTCTCATCTACGGCCTGCTCTTCCATCGTCAGTACCTCCGGACTCCTTGCAACCAGAGAAGTCCGAATATCATTTTCCAGTCCGAATTGCTCCGCAATCTGC
Organism: Hominisplanchenecus murintestinalis; assembly: GCF_943193015.1. Lineage (NCBI taxonomy): Bacteria > Bacillati > Bacillota > Clostridia > Lachnospirales > Lachnospiraceae > Hominisplanchenecus > Hominisplanchenecus murintestinalis. Next base: position 112,303 of record NZ_CALPCM010000005.1, on the reverse strand, counting down.
CCATAATATTTCACATATTCTCTGGCAATTCCTTCATTATACTTCAAGGAAACATTGCTCTCGGCATAATCTTCATACGTAATAAAAACATCCACTTTCCCTCTCTGGATGTATTCTTTCAGTACATTCCGCAATGCCGACTCAAAAAAGCTGAGCTTCTTGGGCATCCTGATATTCACGTCAAAGTACCTGTGGTTCACGGCCTTCATTTCTACCGTGAATTTCCTGTCGCCCTGGAGATTCTCACACCGTCCAAAGCCTGTCATGCTTTTTATCATTTTTTCCTCTTTCTGACACATCTGCTGCGCCATCCTGTCGGATTTAGAAGTTTCCTTCCAAACTTACCTTCCATCCATTCATTAACAGTATAATCCAAATCCGTACAAGCGTCAATTCCCTTTTTCCTGTCATATAAGCCCTATAAAATAGCCATAGGTTAGACATTCCTCTTCCCCATGGCTATTTTCTATCCACTCACTATTTCACCTTAACTTTTTTGCTGCTTCCAGATTTCTTCAAGGCTTTCAGGAGCTTTGCTTTCTGCTTCTTATTCATCTTCTTTGCACTTACTTTCAGCTTCGCTGAAGTCTTCTTAAATGCCCTCGGACGTATGTTCTTCAAATCTTTCCCTTTTAGCTGAACATTCGCCAGTTTCTTACAATTCATAAATGCCTGTTTTCCGATTGTAGCGACATACTTGCCAAGGACTACTTTCCTCAGCTTGGAGTTGCCTTTCATGACTTTCTCTCCAACCTCCGTCACCTTACATATTTCGCCATTAATCTTAACTGTTGCCGGAACGCTCAAAGTAGTCTTTTTCTTATTGATTACTTCTACCAGCCTGGCGGTCTTCCGCTTTTCATCAATCACCTGGTAACGGCCGTTGCCCGCTTTGACGACAATGCCCTTCTTGAACGGCGGCTGCGGGGTTGGGGTTGGATTAGGCTGTGGCCCTGGATTTGGCCCCGGATTCGGGGTTGGTTCCGGTTTCGGCTCTGGGTTCGGGGTTGGTTCCGGTTTATCTCCTCCGGAACTCCCTGCCGGTTTTAACCCTTCGATTGCCGTTGTAAGCTTATTCAGCGCTTCTTCCAGTTCCTCCTTCGTACTTTTCGGATTACTCTGTATTTTTTTGATTTCATCCAATGCCGCCTGATATTTATCCCAGCTCTCTTTTTCATACTTGGAAGCATCTGACGGCTTCTCTTTATCGTTCAGGATATTCGAAATTTCATCGTCCAAATCATCTCGTTCATCCGTACCTGCAACCAACAGGGAATATCTCGCATCTTTCAGCGCGTCTCGTGCCGCATAACATTCATTCTGCGTACTGCTGCTGTTGTCTAATACCTGCTGTGCTTTTGCCAGTGCATCCTGGTATACTGCCCAAGTGCGCTTTGAATATCGTGACTCCTCAGACAGAGGAATTGCCTTTTCAATTTCTTTCTCCAGGCTGTTCCGCATCGATGGCAATACGAGCTCATCTAAATCAGACAGTTTAAATTTTGCCTGTTTAATATAGCACAGATCATTATAAACATTATACCCGCTCAGGCTTCCATGCTTCTCAGCCCACCACTCTTTATCCCAATGCCCATAAGCGTCCATGATAAAGGTTCCGTCCGGCTGCACAACAAGCCCCGTATACCCTGTATCACCGGATTTGGCATTATGCGCCCAATCTTCACAGAGCAAAATGCGGTACTCTCCCTGCTCCTGATTCATAATATCATCATAGGTGCCTACCCAGGCAATCCAGTCTCCTGCCACCCAATCGCTGCCCCCATTGAACTCATTGTTATCATTCAGATCATAGCAGATTTCACGGAAAGTCACAATCAGACGCTGGCCTGTCGGGTCTGTCGGGTCATACATGGCTTTATGGCGTTCACCCGCCAGTGATCCCGGAAGGTCCACCGGCTTGCTCCACGTCTCGCCTTCATCATCAGAATAAAACATAGTCGCCGGACCATTATGTGACTGATTTCTTGCCAATGCCACAATCCTCTTTCCGTCCGGTGAGCGGAACATTCCCACTTCACAAATCTGATGCGACGATTCGATAGAACGGTACTCGCTCAGATAGGGAACCGGCGTTGTCCACTGCTCATTACCTTCTTCATCAAACGTCAAATATGTCTTATAATTTACAAATGTGGTACCATTATGGTACACGCCCATCCATTTATCAATGTAATTTCCTTTTTCATCCTTTAACTGAATCAGGCTTGCCATCGCCACCACTGTCTCATTCCTGGTACCGTCCGCAAAGTTCTCGCAGAAAGTCTGATATTCTGACCATGTGATTCCGCCATCTTCAGATATGGAAGTATCCCATCCCCCTGTAGGTGCGCCAAAGCTTTCCGGTCTTCCTGAAATCATAATCAATTTTGTCGTCCCGTCTGTCATATTCAATTTGTACAGTGTCGGCGTTTCATAAGATGTTTTCCATGAGACAGGTGCAGACGGCCATAAATCTTCCCCTGTTTCTTCATCCTTCACCACCGGCTCCTGCGTTCTTTCTATCCATGTTTCTCCGGCATCATAGCTAATCTGCATGATAACTGAACCTTTCCCATGCCCTACCGGATAAACAGTAATCAATGTCTTCTCATCATCCAGCATTACCATATCCGGCTGTCCCAAATAGAGACGGCTATTCGGATTCGACTCTGATATTGGTTCATGGTCTGCATGTTTTTCAACATCTGAAAGATATTTTTCCGGCAGTTTATAATCCGTCAGCTTGTTACTGATATACATCACTTTCTTTGTAACAGTAACTTCTACCATATCCGCGTATCCGCTTGCTTTATTCATAGCTGTGATAGTAACCGCTCCCGGTTTCCTTGCGGTTACCACACCGTTTGCATCCACTGCAGCCACAGACGTATCTGAAGACTTATAAATCACTGTCTTATCCTCAATATCGCTCCGTAACGTTACCGGAATCTGCCAGGTAGTATCCTGTACCAGTTCCTTACTGGATTCTTCGATATAAAGGCCATCTACTGTTTCTTTCAGATATTTCTTCGTAATTCTTGCAACGCCTTCTTTAAAGGCATTCATTTCCCCCTCAAGCTGTGTCTTTTCTGCTGCTGAGAGATATGTTCGGCCTGTACTTGCCGTTGTGAGTATTCCCGCATACAACGTTTCAATTTCTTCGGAAAGCTCTGGCACCTCCTTTTCTATCAGACGCAGCTTATTTACGTCACGTACACCCTCCGCCATGCGTTCCAGGCGCACTGAACTTTTACATGTCTTATCTGCCGCGTCTTTCTCGGCCGGATATATAAGGAAACAGTCTCCCGGCTCAAAAGCATTGTGAGTAGCGTCATTCAGCGGATCTGCAACCCATGCGTCATACGCCCAGCGCAGGAACCCTGCCGTACCCGCTTTTCCCGCATTTACAATAGACCAATAGCTCTCCATCGGCGTGCTCAGAGAGAAATTGCCCGGACGGTGTTCCGTACAGGAATACAGTGTAGTACGGAGTCCTGCCGCCTCCCTGTCAGCCAGAAGCTGCGCAAAGTCATCCGCATGCGCAACAGCAGCATTATCGCCTATATTCAAATCATCCACACGCATAGCCAGATCTCGCTTACCTACGAAATTGTCCATCGCGCCTGCTGTCTTTAAACTTTCGCCGTTGCTGTTCTCCACTGAATCTACCAAATCAAATGCCGCCGTACTGAACCCTCTCTCATCAATTCCAATATAAGCGTCATCAAACCACTCATTTTCCTCCAAATGCTCAATCAGATTCTCCAGAAAATCCGTCCATACTTCCCTATATCTGTCGCTTCCGGCAGTAAAACTCTCATATTTCAGCTCTTCCCCCTCCCAGTACGTAAAGGAATTATGCCATGGAGCGATGCTATAAAGAACAATTTTATCTCCGATTCCAAGAGATTTGCAGAAATTTACCCATGCATCAAAGTCTTTATAATCATATGCAAAACTGCCGTCCGCCTTCTTTGTCCATTTCACCATAGAGGGGTAATGGACTTCGTTTGCACTGTACGTCTGTCCGCTCCACGCCTCTTCTACAATGGTCGTGGTAATCGCATGACCGCCTACCTCTTTATATTTCAGCATAGAAGAACGCATGATATTAAGATGCTCTTCTGAAAACGGAGTTACATTATAGTATTCCGCACTCGCATAAGGATACTGCCACAGCTCTACATCAAACGCACCCGCCATCTCCTCAATATCCGGCAGAACTGCATTCTGCACAGTTACTGTATAGTTAAATACTATAGGGTTCTCAATACCGTCCGCCGTCGCTTTCAGCGTTCCGGTATAAATTCCTGCCGCTGCATCCTTTGGAATATTGAATTCTACCCATACCGGCTGCAATTTGTTCCACCCGATGTCAACAGGCGTAGTCTGATAAAGAATATCGGAAGACTCGCTCCTGTTGGATGCAGTCGCCGCAGGAACTTCGCGGTCTTTACTTCCATATCCTAAGTAACTGCCATTGTATGCTTTTGTTGATTTGATAAATGTCGCTGTAATGTTGTCCGCCGGAATCGTATCACTCCCATTTGTCAGCGCACCGGCTTCAATGCTTACATTTTCCAGGCTGCAGTTTTTAGAATACAGAACCAGCTCACTGACTGCCTTATCATTTTTCCATGCCGTCAATTTCGCAGATGTCGTGCTTTTCGCCGAAATTTCGCCGTAACGCTCCTGTGTATACTGCGTATTCGTGTCTTCAATCGTACCTCCAAGATTTGGAATGCCGCCCTTATACGGCTGGTGCGTAATTTCTGCATAAGATACCTGATTTACAATACTTCTTCCGCTTTTCTCCGTCTGCGTTATCGCTTTCAGTACATGTTCTCCTTCCGAAAGACCGCTGACTTCATACACGAGCTGCTCGGATCGTGAAGAATTGTACAAATCTACCATCTGGCCTTCTTCTCCATCCACTGTAAACGCTACTTTCCCATGATTAGATGCCTTTACGGCATACACCTTAATCCCGCTTCCGCGAAAATGAATCTCATAGTAGCATTCATTTGCCTTGGCATCAGACGCCCCCAAATCAATGTACGATTCGTTTGCATTCAATGTCCAGGATTTCCCGCTATAAGCCGTATAGCTAAAATAATTAAGCTGTGTCGAATCTACTATACCGCTTTTCAGAGCGGTAACTTCATCCGCTGCACGCCCTATCTTCCTCTCTTCCGGCAAGCTATCCGCTGCCTGTACCCCTATCAAATTCAGGGGCAATGCCAGCAGCAATGCCAAAAAACCACATAGTATCTTTTTTACAATTTGTTTCATTTAGCTTTCTCCCTTTCATAATTTTAGCGGAACGGCCCTAAACCTATGCGCATTGTACAATTCACCATTAAATTTACGACCATATTCCTAAAAAAAGTGCCAAACTCTTCTCTATATTATAAAATTATTTTATTCATTATGCAATACTAACTTTATTAATTTTGTCAATAAACGTAGCCGTTCAGCCCAGGACTTTGCACCTGCTGCAAAGTCCCTGAGAATGCGTAAATTCAGCCAGAGAATCCAGCCCTTTGCGAACAGCAAACTTTAAATGGGCTGGATTCCGTAACAGTGAAGCCGAAGGCTGAAATGTTACCAATAAACATAAACAGCACATAACGAGGAAATCTATGCGCGTCTGTAGCCAAAAAACAACTTTTCTGCTATACTGGCTGATATATATTTCATGAATCTATCACAGAAGGAGAAACTTATGGCACTTGACGGAATCGTAATCGCAAATATGGTAAAAGAACTGAATGAATCCATACTTGGAGGAAAAATCAACAAAATCGCACAGCCGGAAAATGATGAATTGCTGATTACTATAAAAAACAACAAAACTCAATACCGCCTGCTGATTTCAGCGGGCGCAAGTCTTCCGCTTATTTATTTTACACAAAAAAACAAACCCGGCCCTTTGACCGCCCCTAATTTCTGCATGCTGCTGCGCAAATATATTGGCAGCGGAAAGTTCACAAAAATATGGCAGCCCGGCCTGGAACGTATTATCCATTTTGAGATTGAACATCTCAATGAAATGGGTGATCTATGCCGGAAAGATTTGATTGTGGAGATTATGGGAAAACACAGCAATATCATTTTCTGCGACGATAAGGGCATGATTATTGACAGCATTAAACATGTAAGCGCACAGATGAGCTCTATCCGCGAAGTGCTTCCGGGACGAAACTACTTCATCCCGGCCACATCAGAAAAATATGATCCCCTCATCATTTCAGAACGGGATTTCAAGGCATCTGTGTGTACCAGGCCCATGCCGCTGGCAAAGGCATTGTATATGACGCTGACAGGAATCAGCCCTCTGATTGCAGAGGAAATTTGCCATCGCAGCTCTCTGGAGTCCTCCCAAAGCGCCAATTCCCTCTCGGAGTCTGAGCAGACACATCTATACCATATTTTCTCTATGCTGATGGACAATGTACGGACAGGGCATTTTTCCCCTCTTATCATCTACAACGGAAAAGAACCCGTGGAATTCTCCTCTGTGCCGCTCACGCAGTATCAGGACTTTACATCCCTGGAATATACTGCGGTATCCGATGTACTGGAAACTTACTATGCCGCTAAAAATGCTATCACACGCATTCGCCAGCGCTCCGCCGATATCCGCCGCATTGTACAGACCGCCCTTGAACGGGATTATAAAAAATACGACCTCCAGCTCCGCCAGCTGAAAGATACGGAGAAACGGGAAAAATACAAAGTTTACGGGGAATTGATAAATGCCTATGGATACGGCCTTGAACCAGGCACGAAAAAGCTGGATGCCCTGAACTACTACACAAACGAAATGATATCCATACCTCTGGACCCAACCATGACTCCCCAGGAAAATGCCCGGAAAAATTTTGACAGATATAATAAACTCAAGCGTACCTGTGAAGCTCTGCAAAAATTGACCGTAGAAACGAAGGAAGCCATCGAACATCTGGAATCCATCCGCACTGCACTGGATATCGCGCTTTCTGAAGAAGATTTAGTACAAATCAAAGAAGAGTTGACCCAATACGGTTATATCCGCCGGAAACACGCCGGAAAGAAAGTAAAAATCACCTCCAGGCCCCTGCATTTCCTGTCCGGCGACGGCTATCATATATATGTAGGAAAAAATAATTTTCAAAATGAAGAGCTGACCTTTAAATTTGCCAGCGGAAACGACTGGTGGTTCCATGCAAAGGGCGCTCCCGGCTCCCACGTCATCGTAAAAAACCCGGACGGCGGAGAAATGCCCGACAGAACTTACGAGGAAGCTGCCCGGCTTGCCGCGCACTATTCTGCCAACAGCGAGGCAGAAAAAACCGAGATTGACTATGTGCAGAAAAAGCATGTCAAGAAAGTCAATGGAAAACTTCCGGGCTTCGTAATCTATCACACAAACTATTCCATGCTCATTGATTCTGACATTTCGGAAATTGAACAAATCATCTAAAAAATCCGGCAGAACGCACTCTTCTTTGCTTTCTGCCGGATTCCCTTTTGTTATCCGCTCCGTTCACAGTGACGGTTTTTATATTATTTTACTTTGTATGTCTTTGTATTGGATGCTTTTCCATATACATAAGTACTTCCATTTTTGATGTAAGCTTTCACCTGGAAACTATATTTCTTCCCTTTCTTGAGTTTCTTCACTGTGAAGGATGTTTTTTTCGTAGTTCCTACTCTCTTATACTTTCCTTTTCCCATTTTGCTGAAAACCGCATAGCCCTGGGCTTTGCTTACTTTTTTAAATGCCACTTTCGCTTTTCCCTTTCCTGCTTTTTTCACTGTGGAAAGCTTGGGCTTGCCCGGGCATGTTCCCGTTTTCACGAGAGCGGAATCCTGTCCCTGCCCGGCCTGGTTCACCGCTGCAACCTTTACAGAATACTTCGTCACCTTTTTCAGTTTTTTTACTGTCATGCTGCACTCTGCTGTTGTATAGGATTTCAAAAATTTGTTTCCCTGGTAAACAGACACTACATACCTGTCTGCACCTTCTATTTTGTTCCATTTCACTTTTATAGAGGCTGTGTTTGGTTCTGCTGTCACCCCTGTTACAGCAGCCGGTTTCTGCTTTACGGGAAGGACTGTCACCGGGCCGGGCACAGGCGCCGCCTTTGCCTTTACGGTTACTTTTCTGCTGATCCTGGCAGATTCCGGTACAGTTACCCACTCTGGCACATCTTCATATATTACAACCCCGGTAAACTCCGTTGAATTTCCAACTACCGTAAGGTCTAATCTTTCTGTCTGATCCCATACAACGCTGTATGAAACGTCTGCGCTGCCCACCCTGACAGTTCCTGTATTCGGGAACATTCCCTGTCCCAAATCCGATATCCCAGCCAAAGCATTGCCAGCCTGCTCTACTTCTATCGAGGGAAGCGACAGCACTCCGCTCAAAACCACCGGTTCTACAGATATTGCCGTTTGAAGTATCATATCTTCCGGCACATCAATATTTTCATTGCCAAAAATCTTCCCGGTATAATGGTATGTGCCTCCTTTTATACGGTATGCGTCTGATGTACTCCATTCTACCGGAAGATACCTCTTAATCCCGGAATCCGTCATCACTTCTATCTGTTCAATTCCAATAAGCGCTTTCAGCTCATCTTCTGTGTACTGTTCGGAAGCCGACACAGTCTTTCTTTCAGGAACTTCCGTTTTTATTTCTGCAGCAGCCGCCTTGCGGATACTCAGCTGGCATTCCCCGGATTCGCAGTTTTTAAATGGTGTTCCTTTTCCGTTATAAGATGCTTTATAGGACTTTGTTCCCACATTTCCGTACAGGGAATCCAACAATTTAAACTGCGCCCGGACTTTTCCTCCCTCTCCTGAAACCATATCCGCGGTTCCCAACAGGGTTCCATCCAATGCTAAAAAGGTTACTTTCCCATAATTAGACACATTCTCCAAATCCTCTGCGATAAGCTCCGCAGTAAGCATTACCTCTGCTCCATATGGACAAGATTCCTGATCGGCTGAAAGCGTCAGCGCACTGTCACGTTTTACAGATGCCGGAATCGTTGCCGAACCTGTATACTCTGCCACATTTCCTACATTATCACGAACCATAACCCGCCCTGCTAATGCCTGTTCAGATTCTCCGCAATCCGTCAAATACTCATTCTCTTCCTGCCAGGTCTTACCTCCGTCAAAAGAATATCCCGCTATACCGCTCTCAGCATCGCTCGCCTCCACCCGGATGACTGCCTCGTCATAATAGTCTCCTTCTGTCACATTTTCCACGGAAGCTATCACCGGAGCCGTGGTATCCACCTTATCAAAAGTAATCGTTTCTTCATCGCTCTGAATGCCTTCCCCGTCGCATGCCACTACTGTCACGCTCCTATCCGTAGGCACTGTAAGGCTGTCAGAAAACTCATTTGCTCCTGCTGCTTTTATTCCGGATGCAGGCGCTTTCGGGGTAATTACCGCCTCCGCCCCTACAAATCCATTATACTTTTCCACAGTATAACAGCCATTTGCGAGCCTGATACCTTCAACACTCAATGTTACATCCGAAATTATGCCGTCAACCTGATAGATTCCGTTCAGTGGAATTACGGCGGCTCCGGTGTCGCTGCGTTTCACAGATGTCACTTCATATCCTGGTACTGTCTCTATGGTAAACCGATATTCACCGTCAACGCGTCCGCTCACATACCCCTCACAGGATTTCAGCTCATATCTGCTGTCCGTCGGAAGGGTTACTGTGTACTTTTTAGTTTCCACACCGCCGGACACAACTGTACGCACATCTTCCTCTGGCATAATAAATGTGAAGTAGTCCGCTTCTGAACGCACGAGGTTTGTCGCGCTTACCACTACCAATTCCTCTCCGGCCTCCGGTTCCCGCCCCTGGGATTTTGTCACGGCAGCCGTTACCTCACTTCCTCCCTTCACGTAAAGCTCTCCGGATGATACTCCGTGAAAAGAAACTGTATAGTCACGATTGCCCTGGCTGATATCTACTTTTATAACTGCTTTATTTTCCTCATCCGCAAATATCGGCGCTCCTTCTCCCTGTGACCATGCTCTGGCGCTCGCTCCATTGCCGCCATTTGTATTCAGGTAATATGCCGTTTTTCCTGACGCGAATTCGTCTGCAGTCATCTTGCCAATCTGCGATTGGTCTGCATATCCGCCCTTTGCGCTGCTGCTATCCAGGTAGTAGCAATTCGATACTGTCCCCATTGGCTTCCCGTTCTCATTCAGCCAGACATACACCGCGCCATTTGCTCCTGCCGGACGCCGGATTACGCCATAATTAAAGCAGTTGGCAGTCGTACCTGCCATCATCACGCCTATACCTCCGGTACACGTATTACCAGAAGGCGCACCGTCGATGACTGCCATATTATAACACTGTTCCACCACGGAATCCGGTTCGCTCCATCCCACGATTCCCCCTGTAGATGCATTGCTGTCCGAAACAATCTGACCTTCTATAAAACACTTAGAAATATTCCCCCAATTGTTCCCCACCAGACCGCCTACATAATATCCTGAACTTGCTCCTGTCGCCGCGCTGAAGGTAACTTTTCCATTTAAAGACGACTCTTCTATTGTTCCCTTATTGCTTCCTGCCAAACCTCCCAGTTGAAAACCTGCGCAGTCAAAAAGGATGTTCCCCTCTATCTGGCATCCGCTGATCGTTCCTCTGTTCTCCGCCGCTATCCCGCCTGCCAGCCATTCTTTAAATACAAATTCCACCTCCGTCAGTTTCAGGTTTTTGACTGTTCCCTTCTCTCCTATCAAAGCGAACAGGCCGCTGTACCCATATTCGTACTCATTTTCCAAATTCACGATAGAATGTCCGCCGCCGTCAAACGTTCCCTCAAAAGCTGCCTGGCCGCTTCCGACCGGATGGTGGGAAATACCACTCATATCTAAATCCTGCATGAGCCGCACCGTCTGTCCCTCATAATCCGCACCGCTGGATACCATATGTGCAAAATTCTCAAACTCCGCCGGATTTTTTATATATATTTCCGCCGGAGCAAGCGCCATCCGGGCTGCCCTGAGATCCATAACCTGCCTCAGAATAAGATTCTTTTTCTCTGCTTCCGTCCAGGTTTCTTCCTCCAGTGTATCCAGATGCGCAAAAATCCATTCCGCAAAGCCGCGCTTCTCAGTAAAAGCATCCCAGGATGCTTTTGTATACTTTTCGGAGTCCGTCACTTTCGCCGCCTCGTCAATTTCAGCCTTCAGCATGGGCTTATCCCATTCCCTGATATAATCGCTGAATACCTTAATGCAGACATTTTTAAATCCCAGATTCTGTCCCTGCCCGTCCGTCATTGTGGTGGTATCTGTCCATTCCCCATTGCTGTAGAAGAAAGATTGCCCAGGTTCTGCCGTATACGCATCACCTGCTTCAAAATATGTAACCGCGCTCCCTCCATCCTTCGGTATCAGCTGCACAGATACTGCGTAGTCTATGCCGCTCCAGAGAATCACGCCGGTATCCAGTGGAATCGTATGATATCCGGGGGTGTCCAGGCTTCCCTGCTGGGAATATGCCAGAGTACCGTCGGAGGGTTTCTCCAGTTTCACATCAGGATTATCCTTTGCAGGAATGTCTCCTGTGTAAATCTCTATCAGATAATCATAGTCTTTAAATGCATAAAAAGAAACTGCTTTCAGCTCCTCCACATACTCTGTATGAAAAATATTTGCCGCCTTCTCATAACCGATGGTACTGTTGTAGCCTGCGCCGTCATACTGATGGACTTCTTCATAATTAGACACCGCATCCGCCTCAAAGCTGCAGAATTCACCGAGAGTCGCATCCTCATAAGATATCCAGAAATACCCGCCGTCTCCCCAGGCGCTGCCCCAGCTGTTTCGGCACAGCCAGGCTCCATTTGCTTTTGGCTTCCTTCCTTTGTCAGAAAAATTGGATTCTGCCGACGTCGTGTCATGGTTGTCATCCCACCCTACAATGCTCACCGAATGATCTATGTCATGCTTATCCGCATTGTATACCTCCTCCAATGCAGATGCTAAAGTACCATCGCCTGTATAATAAGAGCACATCACCGCGCCGTTATCCATCACAGCACGTTTCACCCTGTCCATCGTCTCAAGGCGCATCCGCTCCTTTTGAGCTTCTGTCTGCCCGCTCTCTTCCGGCATACTCAGCACACTGGCATTTGTCAAATGGCTCACCGCCTTACTGCGTTCTCCCTCTGCCAGATCCCTCATCTCGCCTTCTGTTGTATATGCATAATACGGATAATCGCTTTCCGCCGCTGCGCCATACCAGCCTGCCAGCTGTGCCACAGCCATCTGATAATTGCCTCCTCCGTACCAGAGATACTGATTGTCTTTATTATCTGTTCCATCCCCAAGCGCCGCGTTCCTTTTATGAGAAAAATACGAAAGATGCCGCTCGGAGTAGTCCACGCTTCCGACATTTGCCAGCCCGTTCTTCACCATATTCGTCTCTACAGAAGCTATCGCCGCATGCGCCCAGCAAGTCCCCCATTGTCCCTGGTTCCTCACACCAGGAAGCTCTCCCTGCTCACGCATATCGTATGCATCCGGAAGGACACTCCTTGCTTTTACACGTGCAGCCCCTCCTTCCTCCGAATAAAGGGATTCCCCTTCTACCTCATTTCCGTCCTCATCTACCCATGCCATTGCCTGGTAACCATAATCGGAAGCTTCTCCTTTTTTCTCCAGTCTGTAGACCGGAACCTGCTTCTCTGCCACATTCTCTATAGGCTCCGCCATAGATACTGCCTGCTCTATCCCTTCCGCTCGTACATAAGTTTCCGGCATCCCAGCCAGCACCATAACTGCTGCCAGCAGGATGCTTATTCGCTGGTTCTTTAAAAATTTAATTTTCATCTTCTACCCCTTCCCCGCATATCGCTGCTCGAAATCATATGGATATAGGATAATCGTTTTCCATAGGTAAAGTCAAGCAATTTCTGGCACTGGATTACGCCAAACCCTAGAGCCTGTTTGAAAATTCATTCCTGTCTTTTGTGTTTTCATCATATTTATATGGTGCTGTTTTTCATTTTCAAATACTTTCTGTAAAACTCATCATCACTTAATCCCGGTTCTTCTTTAATTAGAATATAATATTTCTGCACGGTTGATACGTCTATTTCCAATATATCTGCCGTTTCCTCAGCCGAAAGTCCCTTTTCCATCTTCTTACGGATAAGATTCCACAAATTTAGCCAGCTGCCCTTTTTTACTCCTTCTTTTATTCCCTCTTCCCTCGCATCTTCGCGTTCCTGTTGGATATGAAGTTCTTCATTATATTCATAGATTCCCACTTTTATCACCTCCGCACGGTTTTTCCTTAAAAAATCGGCAAGTATGTTTTCTTTAATAGCCCCGGCAACAGCCTTCTCCATTGCCTGTGACAATGGCATCCCTCTGCTATACTCCCGGACTTTGCTCACAAAAATCATGTATTCCCACAATGTCCGGCATTTCCCCATCAATTCCATATTATAGCCTGGATTAATATTCAGTACCAGTATCTTTAGCTCCAACGCTGGATTATCTACCGGATGAAAATATAAATCAGACAGTTTCCGCTCGCTGCGTTCCGGCAATTCTTTTGTTCCATTGTAAAATTCCACAAATCGGGGTTCCGGTATCTGCACCGGACGGGAACGGTATAAATTCTCTAACTGCACCAGCCCGGAATACACATCTGCCACATAGAAAAGATTCCGCAGTGGCATATTAGGGTTATTTGTGGATTGGTGCTCATACAGGGTAAGCTGGTCATGCAGAAGAAACGACACATCATTTTTCATATTCATATAGATAGCATTTTCCAACGTCGTCACTACCAGTTCGTCCGAATTAGCATAGCCCGTGCCATTCAAGGCATTATACAGTTCCAAAAATTCTTTCTTTTCCTTAAAAATCATCCGGAAAATCCTGTCTTTGTAAACACGCACAGGCGCAGGCGCTGAGCCTGCCGGCTGCTTTATGGTTACTGATTCATTTTTTATTTTATTCATCCATTGTCCTCCTTTAAACAGCAGGGAGGACGCCTGTCTCTTTTAGAAATCCTCTCCGCCTTTTTTCTTTGGGTTTCAGCATCGAACATTTCTAAGAACGGCAGACTTGCCATAGATAGAGAGTGACTATATGCCACAAAAAGAATCTGTTTAGAAATAAAATGCTTATGTGCAGTATAGCACTGTTTAAAGAAAATGTCAGCCCCTTTTTCACAAGATAGAAAAGTATCTTGAAACTAACTGTTTAGTACCTTCACAGTTACTCTTGAAATTACAAATTCAGCTCTTCCCTGAACGAATATTTCATTCGGAAAAAAGCCGAATTCAAACTCTGGCTGTCAGATATCCTTTCTGCACGCCTGTAATTCCCCCTGATGCTTCAAGTTCCAGATTCATACTGAATTTAGGCAGAATAGCTGCCTCAAGGTAACCATCCGCCTGAAGATGCCGAGCTTTCCATGATTACAGAACTTTTCAAATGTAGAAAAACTGCCGCACCTGAAATTTTTCATTTCCTGTGCGGCAGTCATATTTTATTTCACAACAAAGTTAAGGATTTTCTTCGGTACATAAATTTCTTTCACAACCGTACCTGTCAGCTTATCAGCAATCGCTGCTTTTCCCGATGCAAGCGCCTCTTCCTTCGAACATTCTGCCGGGATACTGATCACCACTTTCGTTTTTCCGTTAATCTGTACCGGAACCTGGACTTCATCATCTTTCATCGCCTCTGTATCGTACTTCGGCCATTCATTTTTAAATACAGACTCTGTATGTCCAAGCTGCTCCCACAGTTCCTCGGAAAGATGCGGCGTAAACGGCGCTAACAAAATTACGGCTGTCTCCAACGTCTCTTTGTCAATGCCACCCTCACGCTTTGCCAGTTCAATCATTTTATTATTAAACTCCATGAATCCGGAAACTACGGTATTCAAGCTGAAGCTTTCCAGCCTCTGCGTAATCGTGTGTACCATAGTATGACGCACTTTCAGCATTTCTTTTGTAGGCTTCACATCTTTGTCTTTATTCTCCGTTACCAGTTTCCAGAAACGGGTAATGAAACGGTACACGCCGTCGATTCCCCTGTCGTCCCACTCGGCGTCCAGCTCCGGCGGTCCTACGAACAGCTCATACATCCTCAGAGAATCGCAGCCGTAATCTCTTACCAGATCATCCGGCGATACTACATTCCCTTTGGACTTACTCATCTTAATTCCATTCTTTCCGGTAATCATACCCTGATTAAACAACTTCTGGAACGGCTCGTCAAAATCAACAGCTCCGATATCATACAGGAACTTTGTATAAAATCTCGAATACAGCAGATGAAGCACCGCGTGTTCCACCCCTCCGATATACATATCTACCGGAAGGTACTTGTCTGCTTTCTCTTTAGAAACCAGTTCCTTATCATTATGGCTGTCCACATAGCGCAGGAAATACCACGAAGACCCCGCCCACTGAGGCATCGTATTTGTCTCTCTCTTCGCATCTGCACCGCAAACAGGACATTTACAATTTACCCAGTCCTCAATCGCAGCCAACGGTGATTCTCCGGTTCCGGTAGGCTCATAGGATTCCACATCCGGCAGACGCAGCGGAAGGTCTTCCTCCGGGACAGGTACGTTTCCACACTTCGGACAGTGTACAATCGGAATCGGCTCGCCCCAGTAACGCTGGCGTGAAAATACCCAGTCACGGAGCTTATAGTTCACGGTCTTTCTTCCAATCCCCCGCTCCTCAATCATCATCGGAGCTTCTTTCTTCAGCACAGAAGATTCCATACCGTTCCACTCACCGGAATTAATCATCGTTCCCGCCGCCTCTGTATAAGCCTCTGTCATATGTTCAATTTCTTTCCCGTCTTTCGCAATAACCTGGATAATCGGAATATTAAATTTCGTCGCAAATTCAAAGTCACGATCGTCATGGGCAGGTACGCACATAATAGCGCCCGTACCATAATCAGCCAGCACATAATCAGAGAGCCAAATCGGCACTTTCGCCCCGTTCAACGGATTGAGCGCATAGCTTCCTGTAAATACGCCTGTCTTTTCCTTATCCTGCAGACGGTCTACATTTGATTTCATAGAAGAATCATAAATGTATTTTTCTACCGCTTCTTTTGTTTCCTCTGTGGCAAGCCCTGCCGCTAACGCATGCTCCGGCGCCAGCACCATAAATGTTGCGCCGTACAGAGTATCCGGCCTGGTCGTATAAACCGTAATCTTCTCGTCTGTTCCCTCCACTGGGAACTCAACCTCCGCCCCATAGGATTTTCCAATCCAGTCCGACTGCATCTTCTTAACCTTTTCCGGCCAGTCCAGCTTATCCAGATCCGCCAGCAGCCTGTCTGCATATTTCGTAATGCGCAGCATCCACTGACGCAGGTTCTTCTTCGTCACGGCAGTTCCACAGCGCTCGCAGACGCCGTTTGTAACCTCTTCATTTGCCAGTCCGGTCTTACAGGATGGGCACCAGTTAATCGGAAATTCCTTCTCGTATGCCAGTCCCTCTTTAAACATTTTCACAAAAATCCACTGCGTCCATTTATAGAAATCCGGATCCGTGGTATTTACTTCCATATCCCAGTCATAAATTGATGCAATCTCATTAATCTGGCGCTTAATATTATCAACATTCTGTTTCGTCGAAATGGCAGGATGCTGGCCTGTCTTAATGGCGTAATTTTCAGCCGGAAGCCCAAACGCATCCCAGCCCATCGGATGAATCAGATAATATCCCTGAAGCATCTTGTAGCGGCTCCACACATCTGAAATCACATAGCCTCTCCAATGCCCTACATGAAGCCCATTTCCTGACGGATACGGAAACATATCCAGACAATAATATTTTGGTTTCTTTCCGTCATTAACGTTTACCGGTTTCTCTTCCCAGTGTTTGCGCCACTTTGATTCAATCGCCTTATGATTATAAGGTACGCTCATAATTTCTGCCTCCTAACACTTCGTGTCGTCTCTTTATTTTCATTCCTGATGGCAACGAGCCAAGCAGACGTGTCTGCACGTATATTTGGCTGCTATTTGCTCCGCTCATAGTAACTTTTGCTACAAAAACTCTTAATAATTCTACTCATTTCCCTTGCATTTGTCAATAGATGCAGTATACTTTATTCATAGGCAGAGGAGACTGCGGCGCCTTCAAACTGCGGTTTGTCGCTTACCCCTGACAGCCACGGAACCGACAGTCCCCCGCTCCAAAATCGCACATAAAGAAAGGACTCCATTATGAAGAAATCATTTTCGCCATCAAATCTCGCCCTGGCGGTGGTTTTCATGTTGTTTTTTATCAGCTTTTCGGTGGTTCTGGTGCTGAACTTCCGCCCACTGTATTACCATGATATTGAAGCCTTAGGCATCGTAGAATCCTCCGGCATATCGGAAGAGGATATCCGTACAAATTATGATACTCTGATTTCTTATAATTCTATATTTGGACAAAAAGAATTGGATTTCCCCACTCTCGCCATGTCAGAAAGCGGAAAAATCCATTTCGAAGAAGTTAAAAATATTTTTGTATTTGTCCAGTGGCTCTGTATATCCACACTTTTCGCAGGCACCGCCGGCTTATTTTTCAAATTCCGAAAAAAAGATGCGGGCTGTTTAAAGCTGGCTGGTGTCCTTACACCTCTGGTTCCTGCTGTTCTTGGAGGCTTGATTGCGCTAAATTGGGAGAATTTTTTTGTGACCTTCCATCACATTTTCTTCCGCAATGATTACTGGCTGTTCAACCCGGCGACAGACCCTGTTATTACTATACTGCCGGATGCATTTTTCCTGCACTGCGCAATTGCTATTTTAGTTCTGATAATCTTTTTCAGCCTGCTGTCCTTTCTGGTTTCACAATTGCTTTCCAGGCACTGGAGCTAAAATATCATGATATACGCAGAGAGAAGGGGCGAAATAACCGCCCCTTCTCTCTCCCTAGAACTCCGCGCCTTTCAAATTTGACTAATAATTCTCCGCATACACCTCGAAATAACTCTGCGGATGGTTACAGGTCGGGCAAACTTCAGGCGCGCTTGTTCCAATAACGATATGTCCACAGTTGCGGCACTCCCATATCTTCACTTCGCTCTTTTCAAATACGGCGGCTGTCTCCACGTTTTTAAGCAATGCACGATATCTCTCCTCATGGCGCTTCTCGATTGCCCCTACAAGCCTGAACTTTTCTGCAAGCTCCGGGAACCCTTCTTCCTCTGCTGTTTTGGCAAATTCCTCATACATATCTGTCCATTCATAGTTTTCGCCATCTGCAGCCGCGGCAAGGTTTTCTTTCGTATCGCCGATTCCTTTCAGCTCTTTAAACCACATCTTTGCATGTTCTTTTTCATTGTCTGCTGTTCTCAAAAACAGG
This sequence comes from Hominisplanchenecus murintestinalis, assembly GCF_943193015.1. Taxonomy (NCBI): domain Bacteria; kingdom Bacillati; phylum Bacillota; class Clostridia; order Lachnospirales; family Lachnospiraceae; genus Hominisplanchenecus; species Hominisplanchenecus murintestinalis. The sequence continues at coordinate 93,911 of NZ_CALPCM010000005.1, read as the reverse complement.
CTCGCAATTTGCTCGTAGCCTTCCTTTTTTGCTGCGGAAGCAAAATAAGTGTACTTATTCCTTGCCTGTGATTCACCTGCAAATGCGGCCTCCAGGTTTTTTTCTGTCTGTGTTCCTGCATACTTTGTTGTTTTCATGTTTTCCTCCTGTTAATTTTTGACGCAAAATTTGTTTCACTCTTCTTATTCCCCAATTTCTTGAAAATCAATCCACAAATCCTCATAAATATGTGTCTTCACCTTATCTTCAAAGCTATAAATGTCCAGTTCAACCCCAGACTCTTCCAAATGGTACACCAATACCTTCTTTTTCATCGGGTCTGCAATCCAGTATTCTTTCACCCCTGCATCCAGATAAAGGTTTAGCTTCCGCACATAATCATGGCTGAATGTTCCGGGAGAAATAATTTCGATAATCCAGTCCGGCGCGCCCTCGCACCCCCTGTCCGTAAGTTTATCCGGGTCGCAGATTACACTGATATCCGGCTCCACAATCGTCCGCCTGCCCTCCCACAGTTTAACTGCGAAAGGCGCGGGATAAACCTCGCAGGCGCCGCCTAATAGTAAATCTGCCCGTCAATCAGTTCCGCCCTGACATTCTCCGGGGTATTGTAATAATCGTCTGCTGTATAAAGCCCCTGCTGTGCCAATGCCATAATCACACACCCTTTCTCTTATAAAATTAAAGCATTTTGGCATTACCCGCTATTTAATCCCCAGCACCACATTCGCCGGCTCGCCTTCCTGGTATTCAAGCGTGACTTTATCCCCTTCTGTATAGCGGATAATATCAATATAATCCACCACAGACACATCAAAGATTCCATCATTTCCTTCCAGCATCAGATAATAATGGGAATTCCCATCTACCACGCCTTGAGCGATCTTGGTAATTTTCCCACTGATGCTTTTTGTCTGGATATTTTCCGTGGTACGGATGCCGCTCTCTCTCAGCAGGCTGTTATAAGACTTCTCACACTCTGCCACTGTATCGCCGATTGCTACATTTTGGTATTTCTTAATGTTCACCATAGCGTACTTCTTCACAAGTCCCGCGGCATCTTTCAGCGCCATAAAGTAAGTAGGTTCTCCAGAAATATTTAAAAGAAGCGGGAACGTGGACTGATAGCCCAGGTTCTGTACCTGCCCTTCCGCCGACGCCATCGCCGAATACTCCTGGGCACCTGCAATTTCATAATAGCGGCACTCCATCGTCCGCTGGTTCATCAGTACAAATCCTACGTTAGACTCATCTCCGCTCACGGACGTGATGCCTGTGTAAACCCATACGTCATCTTCCAGCGCCAGATAATTGTACCCGTCGGTAGTCATCAGGCATCCCTTCTGCCCGAGCACGCTATTGATAAATCCATTCTGCAGAGTCCCGTGGTAATCATAGAGCTGTGTCAGCAAATCTGCCGCAAATACATGGTCTACCCAGTTGGGGCAGTCCTCTACCGCATAGTCAGCCGTTTCCCCGGTCACTGCATTACACAGCACGACCCGGCCGATGGTCACACCGCCAAAGAGACCGATATTAAACTTTTTGACCGGGCATACCCAGTAGGGCGTTCCTTCATCATCAATCTCAAAACTCAGTTCATCAAAAATGTACGTAGGATAATGGAACCGCAAGTGACGGTTAATATTCCTGTTGAAATGCTCCGACTGTGAATAACGGATTGGCTGCTCCAGCTTCACCAGCTCTGTGTCCTGGGTAGCCATATCAATTTTAATATATGCCGGAATACCGTTGCTCTGGTTCGTAAACCACTTAATCAGGTTCGCATATACCAGCGGCGTTACCCGGACGGGCGTATCCTGATAATTAATCTGAGTATACAGGCTGCTCACTTCAAACTGGGACACCATGTCCACCATGCTTCCCATCTTCCTGTTGCCAAGCAGCGTAGCGGAATCCCTGTCCAGAAGCGGAATCCTTCGGTAATCTACTTCTTTAATATCCTCTGTAAACTTCCTGTTCTCCACGGTAATCAATTGCTGGTATTTATTTGCATTTACAATAGGCGAGGACAAAACAGAACCGATTAGATACACAACTCCGATTCCAAGTATTACAAAAATCCCCACCTTAATCCCCTTATCTGTTTTTAAATCATCCGGCGTCCGCACCCTGGGCGCTGCATAAAGCACAAGAAGCACAACGGCCGCAATTGCAATAAATACCCAGAAACCCGATGAATGGATATTAATTGCCGGAATCGTCACATAGTAGTAGACTGCCGCTATGATAACTGCCGCCAATATCAGTATCGCCTTTTTTCCGATTTTCTTCATAATAATGTATTCCCCCTTCGATGCTTATTGATAGCTCTGAATCACAATCTGCAGTGTCCTGTTTCCGCGGAATTCATTGATACCCGGATAGTATGCCAGAGACAGGGTAACTGCATTTTCGCGTCCCTGAAACAGCTTTTCTGTTTCTGTATGGCCAAACTTCTCTCTGAGATATTCCTGAAACCGTTCCACATCCCCAAAATACATGGCCTCCATCACCGTCCCGGCCGCACCCAGAACCTGCAGCTTGATGACATTTCTATTCTTGCCCAAAATGCGGGCGCTTAATATATTTAAGCTCTTCTCCGCAAACAGCGGTTTCGTATTCCCTTTCCCAAAAGGCTCCAGAAGCCCCAGCTCTTCCACCAGCCTCTCTGTAATATAGCTGATTGGCATCGGAACGTCAATCGTGACTTTGGGAATAAAATCATCTTCGGTAAGGACAGAATTTTCATTTATTTTCTTGTGAAAGGCTTCCATATTCTCCCGTGGAAGCGACAATCCTGCAGCCATAGGGTGTCCCCCGAATTTGGTGAACAGCTCCGCACATTTACTCATCTCTGCAAACATATTATAAGTCTCTATAGAGCGCCCGGAGCCTTTGAGGCTGTCTGCCGCGTCTGTCAGAACGAACACCGGCTTATGATAGCGCTCCCGGATACGCCCTGCGATAATTCCGGCCAGGCTTTCATGACAGTCCGGAAGATATACTACCAGCACCTTATCTTCTTTCAGGACTCCTTCCTCTATCAGCTCTATCGCCTGCGCAACTCCCTGCTGTGTCATGTCTTTGCGCTCGTCATTCAATTCCTTTAATGTATGCGCCAAATCCTCTGCCACCGCATCATCCTCTGCCAAAAGCAGCTCCAGCGCCCGTTTTGCCGTATCCAGGCGTCCGCTGGCGTTAATGCATGGTCCCAGCACAAAACCGATATGATAGGATGAAATCTGGGCATCCTCCAGTCCATTTGCCCGAATCAGCGCTTTCAGCCCTCGGTTTGAGGTCTGGTTTATCATCTTTAGCCCTTCTTTTACAAGAATCCTGTTTTCTCCCGTGAGATCCATTACATCCCCCACGGTTGCAATCGCGGCAAACTCAATAAACGCATCTGTCTCTTCCACCGGAATCCCACACAGCTCATAGAGGCATATCATCAACTTATAGGCCACCGCCGCCCCGCACAGGGATTTGTAGGGGTATGTACATTCTGGCTGCTTAGGGTTTACAATCGCATCTGCCGCCGGAATTCTTTCCTGGAGCTCATGATGGTCAGTAATCAGCACTGTCATCCCCAAACGTTTTGCCTCCGCGATCTCGTCCACGGCCGCTATGCCATTATCGCAAGTCAGAATCGTATCGATTCCTTCTTCATATGCATATTGAATCAGGTTTTTATTTAGTCCATAGCCATCTTTCATCCTGTCAGGTATTTCCACATCTGCCTCTGCCCCGCACCGTATCAGCCCTTTATACAATATACAGGTGGCATTTACCCCATCAATGTCATAATCCCCAATAACCCTTATTTTCTTTTTCTCTGCAATCTTTTCCTTTAATATTTCTGCCGTTTTCCTGCAATCCTTCATCAACTGCGGCGCATATAAATCTTTCCGGCTCCCATACAGGTATTCCCGTACGGCCTCATCTCCCACCACGTCCCTATTCCTGATAAGCCTTGCCGTCACCGCATCAATGCCAAACTTCCTGCCGATTTCCTGAAAATCTGCCCGTTTTGCAGATACAAACCATTTCTCCACTTTTCATCTCCTGTATCTAAGAAAGCCTCGGCATTTCCTGCAGGGTGCGCGTCATGCAAAGCATGACATAATTTTTCTGCGCACCTTTGCACTCCCGCCGGGGCTTTCACGCTTCTATATCTTATGCCTTTTTCTTTCCTAATTTCGTTTTCATCACATACCACAATGCGCCTGTAATACATACGGAAGAATATCCTCCACACACTACGCCCACGATCAGCGGAAGCGCAAACTCACGGATAGACGGAACACCTAATACATACAGCACCGCAATCATAACAAATGTTGTGAAAGATGTATAGATGCTTCGCGTCAGCGTCTGCGTGATACTCGCATTTACCACTTCTGACAGCTCTGTTTTCTTTGACATTGCTTTCAGGTTCTCACGGATACGGTCGAAGATAACGATGGTCGCGTTAATCGAATAACCTACAATCGTCAGCATACATGCAATAAAGGTATTTCCGATAGAAATACGTGACACCGCGTAAAATGCCAGAACTACCAGGACGTCATGTACCAGGGCTGCCACCGCACTGGTCGCAAACCTTACATCCTTGAACCGGAACCAAATGTAGAGCAGCATACATATGGTAGCTACGATAACTGCCACTACCGCATCGCTTCTCATCTCATTGCTGACCGTAGAGGAAATACTCTCTGCCGTAATCAGGCTTTCATCTACATCGAAGCTCTCTTTGAGCGCCTCATTCAACGACTGCCTTTCATCCAGAGTCAGTTCCCTCGTCTTGATAATAACCTGGTTCGTTCCGGAAACCTTCTGTGTCTGAATATCCGCATCTCCTGTCACTCCCTGGACAACAGGTTTTACCTTGGAATCAATATCCGCAATGCTCATATCCTCATTAAAGGTCACATTTGTTGATGTACCGCCCATAAATTCAAGGCTGTAATTTAATGCCTTGCCCTCGGAGCTGCTGAAAACTCCCATCGTAACCGGTCCTGCGATAATCAATACCAGGGACACGATAAAACAAATATTTTTCTTGCTGAGGAAATTGACAGTCTTTCTTTCTTTCTGTTTCCCATAATATTTCTCATCTTTCAGTCCCAGGGCATAGAAAGCATTTACCAGAAGACGGGAAATTACCAGTGCAGTAAACATGGATAAAACAATACCCATCGCCAGTGTCTGTGCAAACCCTTTCACGCTTCCGGTTCCCATCATACCCAGCACCAGAGCAGCAATCAACGTCGTAATATTGCCGTCTACAATCGCGGAAAGCGCTTTCTGGAAACCTGTCTGGATTGCCCCCTGCACACTCTTGCCTGCTGCAATCTCCTCACGGATACGGGCATAAATGATAACATTTGCATCCACCGCCATACCAATAGAAAGAATAATACCAGCAATACCCGGCAGCGTCAGCGTGATATCAAATGCATTCAGCATTACCAGCATCAGCGCCGTATAAATCAGCAGGGAAATCCCGGCTGCCACACCTGGAATCAGATAAACAATTGCCATAAATACAATAACAATAGCAAGTCCGATAGCACCCGCAGTCAAACTGGTAGAAATCGCCTCCTCACCCAGCTGCGCGCCTACTACATTGGAACGAAGCTCTTCCAACTCCAGCGACAGAGAACCAATACGGATAGAGGACGCCAGGCGCTCTGCTTCTTCCTGGTCCGCCATTCCGGTAATCTGAGCCCTTCCTCCGGTAATCGCTGACTCAACCCTCGGTGCACTGATGATATTTCCATCATAAACAATTGAAATTTGATTTCCTATATTCTCAGATGTCGCCGTGGCAAACTTTGACGCGCCCTCGCTGGTCAGAACCAGCTCCACCACATACTCTCTGTTCTTCATGTTGTCCTGGGAAACCGCTGCTTCCGCAGACTCCACATCCATACCTGTCAGAACTTCCGTACCGTCTGCCAGAGTAAACTCCAGGGAACCCGGCTTACCAAGTTCTTCCAGAATCTTATTCGCATCCGACACACCCGGAATCTCAATATTAATCCGGTTATCGCCTTCCTGGTATACCTGCGCCTCTGTACTGTACTGCTGGACACGCTGCTGCAGCTTGTAAATCGTGTCCGACATATCCTCGGCAGACGGGGTCTCATCGCCCACTGTCGTATATGTAATACTTACACCGCCGGCCAGATCGAGACCTGTGATGATGTTCTTAGCCGATCCTGTCCCGGTCGGTCCAAACCCTATTGCTGCGGTGAACGTCAACAGCCCTAAAAATAAAGCCATCACTACGACAACCGCAATTGCTCTGTTTTTTTTCATCGCTTATTTCTCCTTTTCATCTTCCTCCGCTAACGCGGCTTTTATCATGACTGCACACTCAATCCGCTTTCTCTGCAGTTCGCAGCCGACGTCGTATGCGTCATTAATGGAGCCGTGGAATTTATACGCATTTGCCGCACACCCGCCGCTGCAGTAGAACTTTGCAAAACAGTTCCTGCACTTTTCTTTCGCGTATACATTGCAGCCTTTAAACTCCTCCTGAAGCTCCGATGCTTTCAGCCCGTCAAAAACATTTCCCATAAGAAACGCTTCCTCTCCCACGAACTGATGGCAGGGATAGAAATCCCCCCACGGGGTCACTGCCAGGTATTCCGTGCCCGAGCCACAGCCCGATAACCGTTTGTACACACACGGCCCGCCTGTCAAATCTATCATAAAGTGGAAAAAGTTAAACTCCTTTCCCTCTCTATGCCTCTTTATCATCTCTGCTGCCAGCCTGTCATATTCTTCGCAAATCTGTGGAATATCCTCTTCCCGAAGCGCATATTCCTCCTCCGGCAGCGCCACCACCGGCTCCACGGAAATCTGCTTAAATCCCAAATCCGCCAGATGCAGCACATCCTTCGCAAAATCCAGATTATGCCGGGTAAACGTCCCCCTGACATAATATCTATCCTGATTTCTGCTCTCTGCAAATTTGCGGAATTTCGGTACAATCAAATCATAGCTGCCTTTCCCTCTCCGAAACGGGCGCATAAAATCATGGACTTCTTTCCGCCCGTCGATGCTGAGAACCACATTCGCCATCTCCCGGTTGCAGAACTCCATGACCTCATCATCTAATAGTACTCCATTCGTTGTCAGTGTAAAGCGGAAATTCTTTCCATGCTTCTTCTCCTGCTCCCTGCCGTACTTCACCAAGTCTTTCACAACCTGCCAGTTCATCAGCGGTTCGCCTCCAAAAAAATCCACTTCCAGATTTCTCCTATTTCCGGAATTCGCAATCAGGAAATCAAGCGCCTGTTTCCCCACCTCAAAACTCATAAGCGCCCTTCTGCCGTGATATTCTCCCTCTTCCGCAAAGCAATAGCGGCATGCCAGGTTGCAGTCATGGGCAATATGCAGGCAAAGCGCTTTCACCACTGTAGGACGGTGCGAAAAATTTTCGATAGCATTCTCATAGACATCCTCCGTAAACAGGACGCCCGCCTCTTCCAGCTCCCTGCATTCAGAAAGAGCCTCCCGAACCGCTTCTTCCGAATATTTTCCTGAAAGAACCGCCAGGATGTCTTCCTCCCTCTTCTTTTCCTCCAGGAGCGGAAGCACATCATAAACGACATCGTCAACAATATGTACAGCCCCGCTGTTAATATCCATGACGATATTATAACCATTGCTCCTGTACTGATGGATCACAGTAAATCCCCTTTCTAAATCAAAAATAACACAATTTTCCCATACCTGAACTAATAAGCAGCGAACAGTGTCCGCTGCTTACTGATTCTCTTCTATCTTATTTATTATTTTCGCAGCTCTGATTTCCAACAGTACAGGATGTCTTACATGCTGACTGGCAAGATGTCTGGCACTCACCGCAGCCGCCTTTTTTCACAGTTTTCTGCAAGCTCTGTGTATTCAAAGTTCTTACGTGCTTCATCACTCAGCCTCCTTACATAATTAAACTTTCTGTATTATAGCATACCTTTCTTCGTTTTTCCATACCTGTTTTAGAAATTTTTTATAGCTTTGTCCACACTTTTTTCAAATTTTTATGCTATAGTTGTACAAGCGCATGAATAATCTAAAGAAAGGATACCAAACAATGAAAAGAAAAGTACTGTTATTGGCAACAGCCATCTGCACCGTCAGCCTTCTGGCAGGCTGTTCCGAAAAGGACGGTTCCACAGAATCTTCCGCCACTGGTGCAAACGCTTCCACAGAATCTTATGAGGAGTATGTTACACTGGGCGAATACAAAGGGCTGGACGTACAGCTTATCAAAGCAGAAGTTACCGATGATATGGTCGATGATGAAATTGACATGCTGCTGGAGGACAACGCAGTTTACACTCCCATTTCAGACCGGGGCGCCGCAGAAGGAGATACTGTCAATATTAACTATACCGGAAAAATCGACGGCCAGGAGTTTGACGGAGGCTCAGCCGAAGACTTTGAGCTGGAACTTGGAAGCGGCTATCTTCTGGACGATTTGGAGTCTCAGATCGTCGGTATGAAATCCGGTGAAACAAAAGACCTGAATGTCTCCGTACCCGCTGATTATATAGAGGACACTGTTGAGGAAGATGCTCCCGATAAAGACGCCGTATTCACAGTTACGGTAAACAGCGTTTCCGAAAAGAGCCTTCCCGAATATTCGGACGAATTCATAGCCGGCGTTACTGACTACAAGACTACCGCAGAATACGAAGAGGGCACCAAAAAAGAGCTTTTAGCGAGCCTCGAAAGCGACAACCGCTCTACAGCCGGAATGGACGCCCTGTCTCAGGTTATGGAGAATTCCACCTTTAACGGATATCCCCAGGAACTATACGATTCATGCAAGCAGGAATATGACGCTATGAATGAAATGTACGCAGAAATGCTCGGAGTAGATGTCGCTGATCTTGACACGGATGAAGAAGAGACAAAAAGTACGATTGAAAGCATTGTAAATGAAAAAATGGTCTGCGCCGCCATTGCAGCAGCTGAAAATATCTCCGTATCCGATGAGGAATACCAGAAGTATCTGGAAGATAACTATGCTCTCTATGACTACGCATCAGCTGCAGAATATGAAGAAACAGAATCAAAAGAAAGCCTTATGAATGAAATACTCACAGAAAAAATTTATAATTTCCTGATAGATAATGCAAAAATCACTGAAATCTCTGAGGATGAATACTACGGTGATGATGAAGATTTAGATGACGAATACTTAGACGAAGACATTGACCTTTCTGATGACCTTCTTCTCGAAACGGAAGATCTTCATGCCGCAGAAACAGAGTCTGAGACTGCTGAATAAACCGCAGTTGTATCTGATTTCATTTTAAAAAGCTCCCCGTGAAACTACACGGGGAGCTTTCTTCGTCTATACTATTCCCTATTCTTCGTTGGAGTTCACTTTACTTGCCCGCGCTGCCACTTCTTTTTCCTGAATATCGTTTGGCGCCTGCTCATAACGCGCGAACTCATAAGCAAAGTCACCGCTGCCGCCTGTCATGGATCGCAGCGTTGTGGAATACCCATACAGCTCCATTGTCGGGATATCCGCCTCAATAATCTGGTTTCCTTTATGGTCAGGATTCATGCCCAAAACACGCCCGCGCCGCTTATTCAGATCGCCCATGACATCGCCTGTGTACCTGTCTGGTACAGTCACTTTCAAAGAAGAAATAGGCTCTAACAATACCGGGCCTGCTTCCATAAATCCTTTTTTGAACGCCTGGACTGCCGCTGTCTTAAACGCCATCTCCGAGGAGTCCACCGGATGATAAGAACCGTCATACAGCACTGCTTTCACACCTACCACCGGATATGCAGCCAGAGGCCCTTTCAGCACTGAATCCTGAATGCCCTTTTCAACTGCCGGGAAGTAATTCTTCGGAACAGCGCCTCCCACAACTTCCTGCCCAAACTCATATGCAGTCTCCAAGTCTCCCAGCGGAGAGAAACGCATCTTAACATGTCCATACTGTCCATGTCCGCCAGACTGCTTCTTATATTTAGCTTCCACATCTGAACTTTTACGGATTGTTTCACGGAAAGCCACTTTCGGCTTGCTCAGCTCAATCTCTATCTTGTATTTTCCAAGCAGCTTACTCTGAATAATATCCAGATGCTGGTCTCCCATACCGTAAATCAATGTCTGACGGTTTTCAGAGTCATTGACCGCTTTCATGGTTAAATCCTCATGCATCATCTTGGAAAGAGCCTGGGAAATCTTATCTTCATCGCCCTTTTTCTTTGCCGTATAACGCTTATATGTATACGGTGTCGACACCTCAATCCTTCCATAGCGAACCGGCGTCGCCTTTGTGGAGAGAGTATCTCCTGTACGCGCCTTGTCAAGCTTCCCGATTGCCCCGATGTCTCCGGCATGAAGCTCCGGCACCTCGATTGGCTTGCTTCCCTCAAACACGTACAGCTTATTCAGCCGCTGCTCTGCTTCCTTATCAATATTAAACAGTACGTCATCATTTTTGATAACGCCGGAACATACTTTAATCATTGAGTATTTTCCAATGAATGGGTCGACAATCGTTTTAAATACCTGCGCAGATTTTGCCTTTGCAAAATTGTAATCTGCCTCAAAGATTTCATTCGTCTTTGTATTGATTCCTGCTATCTTGCGCTTGTCCGGGCTCGGGAAGTACTGTACAATATCATCCAACAGATTTGCTACTCCGCGAAGCTGAACCGGGGAACCCATAGCCACCGGAACGATATCGCATGCCTCTACGTTCACAGTCAAAGCCATCATGATTTCAGCCACTGAAAACTCCTCACCGCCAAAATAACGGTCCATAAACTCTTCACTTGTTTCGGCTACCGCTTCCAACAGCGCCTCCCTGTATTTTTCCAGATATTCCTCAGAGTATGCCGGAATTTCACATTCTTCTTTATTTCCGCGGTCAAGCCACTTCCTTCCGGCTTTCTTTACCACGTTCACATATCCTGTAAACTTCTCATTCTCACGGATCGGGAAATGGATTGGAGCAATTTTCTTTCCATATAACTCTGTCAAACTTTCTACAATCTCACGGAAACTGGCATTATCCATGTCCATATTCGTAATAAAAAACATACGGGGCAGTTTATACTTTTCACACAACTCCCATGCCTTCTGAGTTCCGACTTCCACACCGCTTTTTCCTGACACTACGATAATCGCAGCGTCGGCTGCCGCTGCCGCCTCCTCTGCTTCCCCCACAAAATCAAAATATCCCGGCGCATCCAGAATATTCACTTTTACATCTCCCCAGCTAATTGGTACCACGCTCGTGCTGATGGAAAACTTTCTTTTTGTTTCCTCTTTATCAAAATCACTGATGGTATTACCTTCCGCCACATTTCCCAGCCTGCTGGTAATTCCTCCAAGATAAGCCATTGCCTCGGTCAAACTGGTCTTTCCTGCGCCGCCATGTCCAAGAAGCACGACGTTTCTGATTCTGTCAGTTGTGTAAACATTCATACTGTTAATCCTCCAATTCTAGTTCTTTGGGAATGAAACTCCGCCACTTTTTAAGTCTATGGCTATATTCTACTAAAATTACTCTCTTTTTTCAACCACTTTATTTCTTTTTTACCAAATATTCATCACCCGCATCTGATATATCTGGAGAAAGTGTACAGATTCTCATATCAAACTCCCGCTTTTTATGTCGATTCACATAGATTTATAAAAGAAATACAAAAAGACCGCTGCAAAATTTTCTGCAACAGTCCTGTTCTTTCTAATATTCTCCTGCTCCGATAATCGTACCGCCGCCAAGCACATAATCCCCATCATAAAATACCACAGCCTGTCCGGGCGTAACCGCCCGCTGAGCCTCCTGAAAAACGCAGCGTATCCGCCCTTCCCCGGCTTTTTCTATCCGACACGGGGAACCTTTGTGATTATAGCGTATTTTTGCCGACACCGCCATCCCATCCTCAAACTCCGGCGCCGCCATCTTATTCAGATTTTCTGCATAAAGCGTATGGCGGAAAATATCTTTATTTTCCCCAATCACCACTTCATTGGTTTTGGAACGAATTTCTGATACAAATACAGGATGCCCCATCGCCAGATTCAATCCTTTCCTCTGCCCAATCGTATAGTGGATAATCCCTTTATGGCAGCCTATGATTTCTCCCGCAGTATTGATAAAATTCCCTTTCGGGACAGCCTGTCCCGTATACTCTTTAATAAATCGCGCGTAATCTTTATCCGGGACAAAACAAATTTCCTGGCTGTCCGGCTTATGCGCCACGCGCAGCCCAATCTGCCCGGCAAGCTTCCGAATCTCATCTTTCGTATATTCCCCCACAGGCATCAGCGTATGGGCAAGCTGAGCCTGGGTCAGATTATAAAGCGCATATGTCTGGTCTTTCGCTTCCGTGGCTGACTTCACCAGTGCCAAACGGCCATTTTCCAGCCTGCGGATACGTGCATAATGCCCTGTGGCAATATAATCCGCTCCGATTTCCAGACTGCGCCTGAGCAAAGATTCCCATTTAACATATCGGTTACAGGCAATGCAGGGATTCGGCGTCCGGCCGCAGAGATATTCGTGAACGAAATAATCCATCACATTTTTCTTAAACTCTGCCTTAAAATTCATCACGTAATAGGGAATTCCCAAATCCTGTGCCACCCTCCTGGCATCGTCTACGGCACTCAGCCCACAGCATCCCCCGTTTTCCTGCTGCGCCGCCTCATCTTCGTCCTGCCAAATCTGCATCGTAACGCCGATGACTTCATATCCCTGTTCTTTTAATAAATATGCCGCCACTGAAGAGTCTACACCGCCAGACATGCCAACTACCACTTTTTTCTTTTTCATGGAAACCCCTTTAATATTCTTCCTCTTCTTCCTCTTCTCCTTCATGGACATCAGATTTCGGCTTTTCCAGGCCTTCTATCTGAATTCCCTTTTTCTCTGCGTAATCCCAAAGCGCCGCATGGATTGCCTCTTCAGCCAGCAGCGAGCAGTGGACTTTTACGGGCGGAAGACCATCAAGCGCCTCCATTACTGCCTTGTTCGTTACCTGAAGAGCTTCTTTGATATTTTTTCCCTTTACCAGCTCTGTCGCCATGCTGCTTGTTGCCACCGCAGCGCCGCAGCCAAAGGTCTTAAATTTTACATCACGGATAATCTCATTTTCATCAATATCCAGGTAAATCCTCATAATATCGCCGCATTTTGCATTGCCTACAGTCCCCACGCCACTGGCATCCTCTATCTCTCCGACATTCCTCGGATTATTAAAATGATCCATAACTTTTTCGCTGTACATATGATTTCCTCCAAATGCATTTTCTCTATTATTTTCTATGCTTCTTCATAAAATCCTCATAAAGCGGCGACATGCTGCGCAATCTTTCCACAATCCGTTTAATCGCATCCGCCACGTAATCCATATCCTCTTTTGTAATCTCCTCGCTCAGTGTCAATCGCAGAGAACCATGAGCAATCTCATGCGGCAGCCCGATAGCCAGAAGCACATGGGACGGATCAAGGGAACCCGAAGTACATGCCGAGCCGCTGGAACCGCAGATTCCTTCCATATCCAACATAATTAAAAGGGATTCTCCCTCAATAAACTGAAAACTGAAATTGATGTTATTGGGCAGCCGATTTGTCCTGTGCCCATTCAGCCGTGTATATGGAATCTCCCCAAGGACTTTCTCAATTAAGTAATCCCGCACTTCTATCTCATGGGCAGTCCGCTTTCCCATAGAAGTCATGGCGCGTTCCACCGCCTTGCCAAGCCCAACGATACCCGGCACATTCTCTGTTCCCGCCCGGCGCTTTCTCTCCTGTGCGCCTCCATGAACAAAGGAACGTATTTTTACTCCTTTTCTGATATACAAGAAGCCGATACCTTTTGGCCCGTTGAGCTTATGGCCGCTGGCGCTGAGCATGTCAATATGAAATTCATCCACTTTTATCGGTATCTGTCCAAACGCCTGTACAGCGTCCGTATGGAACAGAATCCCATTGGCATGTGCAATCTCTCCGATTTCTTTCACCGGCTGGATTGTACCTATCTCATTATTTGCAAACATAATGGAAATCAGTATCGTATCCGGCCGAATAGATTTTTTCAGCTCTTCCAGTTTTACCACGCCATTTTCATCTACATCCAGGTATGTCACTTCATACCCCTTCTTCTCCAAATACTCTGCTGTATGAAGAATTGCATGATGCTCAATCTTTGTGGTAATGATATGCTTTCCTTTGCTCTCATAAGCTTCAGCTGTCGCTTTCAGCGCCCAGTTATCTGCCTCTGAGCCTCCCGCAGTAAAATAAATCTCATTTGCCTGCGCCCCCAGGGCATCGGCAATCGTCTCACGGCTCTTCGTGACTGCTTCCCTGCTCTTACCCGCAAATTCATAAACGCTGGAGGGGTTTCCGTAATCCTCTGTAAAATACGGAAGCATCGCCTCCACGACTTCAGGCGCCGCCTTTGTGGTGGCGGCATTGTCCAGATAAATAAATTTTGACATCTCTATCACTCCTCATTTACAGCCGTTCTGGCATGGCTGTTCTATATTTTTAACTTTCTTACCCTCTTCTACCAGTTGGGACAGCTTGATATCATCCACCGCCCGGGTAATGCTTTCATTAATCTTCTGCCAGACATATTTCGTCACGCACACATCCGCGTCCTCGCATCCTCTGTCAGACTTCAGTCCGTCGCACGCCACGGCTTCCAGGTTTCCCTCCAGGGCACGTAGAATGTCTCCCACAGATATTTCCCCTGCCGGGCGCGCCAGCCTGTAGCCTCCTCCTGCGCCCCGTATGCTGACTACCAGCCCTGCCTTCCTGAGCTTCGCCATGAGCTGCTCCAGATAACTTTCCGAAATCTTCTGCCTCGCAGCAATGCTTCCGATGGATACTGCGGATTCCTCGCTGTAAACTGCCAGGTCTATCAATGCCCGCAGACCATATCTTCCTTTGGTTGACAGCTTCATTCCGCTTCCCCCTTTCAAATCCGAGTATTTTACTGGGATTTATATTCCTGACTATATCACTTCTTCCGTTTCCTGTCAACCCCCGGACACAAATACAAACCGCAATTTGAACTCCGCGCAGCTGCGAATCCTGGCATGGTACAGACGGACAGCTCATATATTTATAGAAACCATTCGGAGCTTCTATCTATGAATCAAAAACGCGTCATTCTTCAAGGGGCATTTGTTCTGACTATTGTGGGATTTGTCAGCCGGATTATCGGTTTCTTCTATAGAATATTCCTATCCCACGCAATCGGTGCGGAAGGCGTGGGCATTTACCAGCTCATTTTCCCGGTTTACACTATGGCATTTTCCCTTACTGCCGCCGGAATACAGACTGCTATTTCAAAAAATGTATCGGAAAAAATGGCTTTAGGCGATAAAAAGGGGGCACGTAACACCTTTTTTGCCGGACTCATTCTAACCACATGCGGTACTCTCTTTGTCTCTTTATTTTTATATCATGGGGCAGGATGGATTTCCTCTGCCTTTTTAAAAGAAACACGCTGCGAATCTCTCGTCCGCATGCTTGCTTTCGCCCTGCCTTTTGCCGGAATACACTCCTGCGTGGGCGGATACTATTTTGGTCTGAAAAAAACGCACGTTCCTGCCATATCCCAGCTTGTGGAGCAAGCCGCCAGGGTTTCCGCCTCATACTTAGTATATATAATTTTTTTGGAAAAAGGCATCCGTCCTACTCCGGTTCTAGCTGTTATCGGCCTGATTTTTGAAGAGCTTGCCTCTGCGCTCTTCTCTTTAACCGCCGCTGCACTGCATTTTGGAAAAACAAAGATATCCTCTCTTGCTTCCAAATCAAGCCTGCCCTTTACCGGTATTTTAAAAATCTCTCTTCCACTGACTGCAAATAGATTACTCATTAACCTGCTGCTGAGCGTGGAGGCAATCTGTATCCCGCTGCGTCTCCAGCTGGCAGGGCTGTCTGTTTCTTCAGCGCTCAGCATCTACGGCGTGCTTACCGGAATGGCGCTCCCTTTGGTGCTTTTTCCCTCTGCCATCACCAACTCTATCTCCGTGATGCTGCTGCCCACAGTCTCGGAGGCACAGGCCGCCGGAAGCCAGAGACAGATTTCCCGGACGCTGGAGAATACCATCCAGTACTGTCTGATTCTCGGAATCCTCTGTACCGGAATTTTTCTTTGCTTCGGCGAAAGCATGGGAAGAGTTCTCTTTGCCAGCTCCCTCGCCGGAAAATTTATCCTTATCCTGGCGTGGATCTGTCCTTTTCTGTATTTGGGAACTACCCTCACCAGTATCCTAAACGGTATGGGGAAAGCCGTAACTACCTTCTGGCAAAATACTGTTTCCCTGCTCATCCGCATCCTTTTCGTGTGGTTTGCCATCCCACGCTTCGGGGTCGCCGGATATCTCTGGGGAATCCTGGTCAGCCAGCTTCTTTCTGCAGCCCTGGCGCTTTTTGTGCTGTCGCGGCATGTACCTTTTCACTTCGACAGCCTGGGCTGGATCGTAAAGCCTCTGGCCGCCCTCAGCGTAAGTGTAGGAATTATGCTATTTTTCCGTTCCTGCCTGCTGTACATTCCGTGGAAAATACTTCCTGTACTGGAAATGTTTCTTTCTATTTTAATCCTGTGCGCTGTTTATATTGGTATTATGTTCTTTTCTCAGATTTACATACTTTTGCGCGGACGTGGGATAATAAAAGCGTAACAAAAAAGATTACAGGAGGTTTTCTTAATTATGATGACAGAAATTTCAGAATTAGACCTGCAGAACCTTCGCCATCTAATTGGCGGATACAGCACCACCCACTGTAAAATGACAGACTATGCAAACCAGGCCACTGACCAGAGCGTAAAACAGTTTTTCCAGAAATCTGCGCAGTCCGCAATGGAAACAAAACAGCAGCTCATGAAATTCTTACAGTAGGAGGGAACAGACATGGATGAGAAAACAATGGTATCAGACACACTCGCAGGCATTAACGGCGAACTTACCCGCTATGCAGGTATGATTGCACAGTCCGAGAACCCGCAGCTGAAACAGACCTTAAAACAGATCCGCAACCAGTGCGAAACTTCTCAGGAAGAGCTTTACCAAATCGCACGCAGCAAACAGTACTATGTTCCGGCAGCAAAAGCTACGGCTGAAGAAGTTGCCCATGTGCGCAATGTCCTGACACAGGGCTAAGAGCGGAGCAATTTAAATCCTGCAGACAGGGTGTATGGCATATTAGATTCCATATACCCTGTTCTTTTTTTTGATTTTATCTGAATATTTTAAATAATATACTCAATTAAGTTATTAATATCGAAAAATATTTTAAAAATTTTAAAAATAAATCTTGACAAATCCTGTTTTCAGAGTTACAATAAACTCAACAAAAACAAAAGAAACGAAGCAAAACACCAATTTAGGAAATTTGTTCCTGGCAAGCAAAGCCGCTAAGAGTGAAAGCTTTTCGATTCTTTAGAAAATAGGAGGACGGTCCAATGGCATAGTTAAACCCAATCAAATGCAATCTCTCATAAGAGTTTAAGAAAAAAACTGAACAAAGAGATTTCGCAGCGTGGCTGAAGGAGGGGATTCCAATGAGAGGCAGAGACCCATAGCCAATTAAAAAACAGACAATAGAAAGAGAGGTTATTAAGTGAAGCTTCTGGAAATTCATTAAAAGGGCTATCTGATTTAAAAGAAAATCAGGTAGCCCTTCTCATATGTTCATTTCTATCCGATTGGCGTACGCTGCCTTTTCTACAGATTTGTATATCCCATCAAAGATTCGTCTACAGCCCTCGCCGCTTCTCTTCCTTCCCGAATAGCCCACACCACAAGAGACTGCCCTCTATGCATATCTCCTGCCGTAAACACGCCGGGAACAGATGTCTGGTATTCGCCCGGAGCCGTTTTTACATTCGTCCTGCCGTCCAACTCCACTTTGAATGCATCTGTCACGTATTTCTGGGAACCAAGGAATCCTGCCGCAATAAGCACCAAGTCTACATCTACTACATATTCGCTCCCCTCTACCGGCGCCATCCTCATCTTCCCGGTCTTTTCATCCTTTTGACCCTGGAGCTTCACCAGCTTCGCTTTACATACTTCGCCTTTTTTATTTTTGACAAACTCCGTAACCGTAGTCTGGTATACTCTGGGGTCGTGACCAAATACAGCAATCGCCTCTTCCTGCCCGTAATCTGTCTTGCACACCCTTGGCCACTCCGGCCAGGGATTCTGCTCTGTTCTGGTATCTGGCGCTTTCGGCATCATTTCCAGCTGGAGCACGGAAGCGGCTCCCAGACGAATAGAAGTTCCCACACAGTCATTCCCGGTATCGCCGCCTCCGATAACCATAACCTTTTTCCCTTTTGCCGGAATAAATTTATGATCCGCAAAGTTACTGTCCAGCAGGCTCTTTGTAACAGAGGTCAGGAAATCCACTGCAAAATAAATTCCAGATGCATCGCGTCCCGGAACATTGATATCCCTGGGATTTGACGCGCCGCAGGCCAGCACCACCCTGTCATACTCTTTCAACAGCCTGGATGCCTTGATGTCCCCGCCCACGTTTGCATTTGTCACAAACTCAACGCCCTCCGCCTCCATAATCGCAATCCGGCGGTCTATCACGCTTTTGTCCAGCTTCATATTTGGAATACCGTAACGCAGCAGGCCGCCGATGCGGTCTCTTCTTTCAAACACAGTCACCTTATGCCCTCTGGAATTCAACTGCATAGCCGCCGCCAGCCCTGAAGGACCGCTGCCCACGACTGCCACCTTCTTTCCTGTCCGCACTTTGGGCGGATGCGGCGCGATGAGTCCCTGTGCAAAAGCATATTCAATAATCGCATGTTCATTTTCCTTTGTCGCCACCGCCTCCCCATTCAGGTTACAGGTACACGCCGCCTCGCAGAGTGCGGGACACACTCTGGAGGTAAATTCCGGAAAACAATTTGTTTTCGCCAGCCGTCTATAGGCCAGTTCCCATTTCCCATGATAAATCAAATCATTCCACTCCGGTACCAGATTATTTAGCGGACATCCCGAAGCCATGCCGCCTATTATCTGTCCATATTGGCAAAACGGTACGCCGCAGGCCATACATCTGGCTCCCTGAATCCGCTGCTTCTCAAGAGGCAGCGCCACATGAAATTCTTTAAAATTCTGAATCCTTTTCTTTGGAGGGATTGTCTCGCTGTTCTGTCTTTTATAGTCTAAAAATCCTGTTGGTTTTCCCATGCCCTCTCCCTCCTATTCTTTTTTGTTCGCATAAAATGCTTCAATCTGCGCCTGCTCACTGCTCAGTCCCTTTTCCTCCATCTGGACGATTGCTTTGAGCATACGGGCATAATCATGCGGAATGATTTTCTTGAATTTTGGCAGATATTCGCTGAAATTTTCAAGAATTTCCTTTCCTTTCGCCGAATTCGTGTATGCCACATGGTCCTTCACCATCTCTTTCAGCTCTAGCACATCATACTTATTCATGAGCTTGTCAATAGAAACCATCTGTTTATTCACCTTCCGATAAAGGTCATTCTCCTCATCCAGTACATAAGCAATACCGCCGCTCATGCCCGCCGCAAAGTTCTTTCCTGTCTTACCCAAAACAACTACACGGCCGCCTGTCATGTATTCGCAGCCGTGGTCTCCCACGCCTTCCACCACTGCTGCTGCACCGGAGTTCCTCACACAGAAGCGCTCTCCCGCCACACCATTAATATACGCTTTTCCGCTGGTAGCGCCGTAAAGCGCCACGTTTCCGATGATGATATTTTCATCTGCTCTATATTTACTGCCCTTCGGCGGGTATACAATCAGCTTTCCGCCGGAAAGACCTTTTCCAAAATAATCGTTGCTATCCCCCACCAGCTCCAGGGTCAGCCCTTTCGGGATAAATGCCCCGAAGCTCTGGCCGCCTGTTCCGTTACATTTAACCGTATAACTGTCTTCTTCCAGGGTATCACCGCAGATTCGGGTAATTTCCGAACCGAAAATCGTGCCGAATGCCCTGTCTGTATTGATTACATCCACCTCTACGCTGCGCTTCTGCCTCTTCTCCAACGCTCCCCGCAGCTTTTTCAGCAGCACTCTTTCGTCCACGGTTTTTTCCAGTTGGAAATCATACACCTGTGCCGGATCAAAGGTCACCTTATTCTCAAGTGCGGAGTACGTATTATCCAAAATTGCATGCAAATCCACACGTTTTCCATGAGCAGTCTCAATTTCGTCCTTCCGCTTCAGCAAGTCGGTGCGCCCTACCAGCTCGTCAATCGTGCGGACTCCCAGCTTTGCCATATACTCCCGCAGCTCCTGCGCGATAAACCGCATGAAGTTCACTACATATTCCGGCTTTCCCCTGAAACGTTTCCGAAGCTCCGGGTTCTGGGTAGCCACGCCCACCGGACAAGTATCCAGATTGCAGACACGCATCATCACACAGCCCATAGTCACCAGCGGAGCAGTGGCAAATCCAAACTCCTCCGCACCAAGTATCGCCGCAATTGCTACGTCACGACCGCTCATCAGCTTGCCGTCCGTTTCGATGCGCACTTTATTTCTCAGCCCATTCATCAAAAGTGTCTGGTGAGTTTCTGCCAGCCCCAGTTCCCAGGGAAGCCCCGCATTGTGGATAGAACTTCTCGGCGCCGCCCCGGTACCGCCGTCATAACCAGAAATCAGGATTACCTGTGCCCCCGCCTTTGCTACACCCGCCGCCACGGTTCCCACGCCTGCCTCCGAAACCAGCTTCACGGAAATCCTTGCTTTCGTATTGGAACTCTTCAAATCATAAATCAGCTGTGCCAAATCTTCTATCGAATAAATATCGTGATGCGGCGGCGGGGAAATCAACCCGACGCCTGGCGTGGAATGACGCGTTTTGGCAATCCACGGATACACCTTGCCTGCCGGAAGGTGGCCGCCCTCTCCAGGCTTTGCCCCCTGCGCCATCTTAATCTGCAGTTCCTGCGCGCTCACCAGATATTCAGATGTAACGCCAAACCGCCCGGAAGCCACCTGCTTAATGGCAGAGCAGCGGTTCTCTCCGTCCTTTCCCGGCCTTAACCGCTCCAGGCTCTCGCCTCCCTCGCCGCTATTCGACTTTCCATGCAGCCGGTTCATGGCAATTGCCAGCGTTTCATGGGCTTCCTGGGAAATCGAGCCGTAAGACATGGCGCCTGTTTTAAATCTGGTCACAATAGAATCTACGCTCTCTACCTCTTCCAGCGGTACGCCCTCTTTTGGATAGTTAAAATCCATCAGGCTCCGCAGATACCCGGATTCCTCCTTATCCACCATCTCCGTGTAGGTTTTAAACATCTGATAGTCGCCCTGTTTGGTGGACTGCTGCAGCATGTGGATAGTCTGCGGATTATAACGGTGCTTTTCCCCCGCGCTCCGCATCTTATGCCGCCCTGCGCTGTCCAGAGTCAAATCAGCATCCAGTCCCAGCGGGTCAAATGCCTTTGTGTGGAGCGCATCCGCCTCTTTCGCAATATCCTCCAGCGTAATCCCACCCACACGGCTTACAGTATTTGTGAAATACCTGTCAATCACCTCAGGTGCGATTCCAAGCGCTTCAAAAATCTGCGCCCCCTGATAAGACTGAATCGTAGAAATCCCCATCTTGGACGCAATCTTTACAATGCCGTGCAGGACTGCTGCATTGTAGTCTTCCACTGCCGCATAATAATCTTTATCCAGCAGCCCGCAGTTTACCTGATGACGTATCGTCTCCAATGCCAGATAGGGATTGACTGCACATGCGCCATAGCCAAGCAGCGTCGCAAAATGATGGACTTCCCGCGGTTCCCCAGACTCCAGCACGATTGCCAGGGATGTGCGCTTCTTCGTCTTAACCAAATGCTGATGAACCGCCGAGACTGCCAGCAGAGAAGGAATCGGCACATGGTTTTCGTCCACGCCCCTGTCTGTAAGAATCAGGATATCCGCCCCGTTTCTGTGCGCCCTGTCCACTTCCACAAACAAATGGTCAATAGCTTTTTCCAGGTTTGTATTTTTATAGTAAGTAATAGGTACTTCTTCAACCTGAAACCCTTCTACTTTCATATTTTTAATTTTCAGCATATCCGTGTTCGTCAGAATCGGATGCTCGATTTTCAGTACCTGGCAGTTAATGGGCTGCTCATTTAGCAGGTTCCCATCCTTACCTACATACACTGTGGTGGAGGTCACTATCTCCTCCCGGATGGCATCAATAGGCGGATTTGTAACCTGTGCAAAGAGCTGCTTAAAATAGTTAAACAGCGGCTGGTGCCGGCTTGACAGCACTGCCAGAGGTGTATCGATTCCCATAGCGCTGATCCCTTCGGCTCCATTTAACGCCATCTGGCGGATAGACGTCTGGTACTCCTCATAGGTATAGCCGAATGCTTTCTGCATCCTTGCCAGTTCTTCCTTACTGTATTCCTGCACCCTGATATTCGGAATCTTCAAATCCTTTAATTTCACCAAATATCTATCAAGCCACTCCCCATAAGGCTGGCTCACCGCATATTTTTCTTTCAGCTCATCATCGTCAATCACACGCCCCCGGACAGTATCTACCAGAAGCATCTTGCCCGGATGCAGCCGCTCCTTCTGGACAACCTTCGCAGGATCGATATCCAATACGCCCACTTCCGAGGAAAGAATCAAATATCCATCCTCTGTAATGTAATATCTGGACGGACGCAGCCCGTTCCTGTCAAGTACCGCCCCAATCAAATCACCGTCGCTAAACACAATAGACGCCGGCCCGTCCCAAGGCTCCATCATAGTCGCATAATACTGGTAAAAATCCTTCTTCTCCTGGCTCATCGTGTCATTATTCGCCCACGGCTCAGGAATCGTAATCATCATCGCCAGAGGCAGCTCCATCCCGCTCATCATCAGGAATTCGAGCGTATTATCCAGCATGGCAGAATCGGAGCCGGAAACATTCACTACCGGAAGCACCTTATGCAGTTCCCGGTTAAAATACTCGCTGGACATGGTCTCCTCCCGCGCCAGCATCTTGTCGGCATTCCCGCGGATGGTATTAATCTCGCCGTTATGTACAATCAAACGGTTCGGGTGCGCCCGTTCCCAGCTCGGATTTGTGTTGGTGCTGAACCTGGAATGTACCGTAGCAATGGCAGATTCATAGTCTTTACTCTGCAAATCCTTAAAGAATGTCCGGAGCTGCCCCACCAGGAACATGCCCTTATATACAATCGTCCGGCTGGAAAGTGAAGCCACATAAGTATCCTCTATACTCTGTTCAAATACCCGGCGCACTACATAAAGCTTCCTGTCAAAGTCCAGCCCCGCTGCTACATCCTTTGGTTTCTTCACGAATCCCTGAAGAATACAGGGCATCTTCTCCAGCGCTTTATGCCCCAGCACTGAAGGGACTGTAGGCACTTCCCGCCAGCCCAGGAACTCCAGCCCCTCCTTCTCTACAATGATTTCAAACATCTTTTTCGCCTGGTTCCTTTTCAGCTCATCCTGAGGGAAGAAAAACATACCGATTCCGTATTCTCTCTCAGAACCTAAAAAGATGCCGAGGGATTCGCAGGTTTTGGAGAAGAACTTGTGTGAAATCTGTAACAGAATTCCTACACCGTCACCTGTTTTTCCTTCGGCATCTTTGCCAGCTCTATGTTCTAGGTTTTCTACAATCCGCAGCGCGTTCTCAACTGTATCATGAGTTTTGATTCCCCTGATATTGACCACTGCACCGATCCCACAGTTGTCATGCTCAAACTCCGGCCGGTATAAGCCGGGAACTTTGGGCCGCAACGCTTTGTTTTTCGTATCCATACGACCAACCCTTTCTGTCTAAATTTGTATCATACTATACACTTATTTTTTTCAGATGTAAAGAATGACTTTTTTGTGAATTATCTGATTATTTGTTATTTTAAATATTTTTTATATTTTATCAGATTATATTCAGCAGCACCGCCGTAAGATTCGCCGCCATATGGAAAATTATCGGCACATACAGGGAATTCCATTTCTCATATGCCAAAAGCATTACCAGCGCCATAGGAAATGCAAAAAGAATCTGCACCATATTTCCATGATACAACGCAAATATCCCCGCTCCTGCCAAAACTGCAGACCATACAGGAATATATTTTTTCAGCCGCTGGTATATCAGCCCGCGGAATAAGAATTCCTCTGTTATCGGCACCAAAATACCAAGCCCCACTGCCTGAACTGCAAGGTTACTTTCCAAAAGCCCTTCCTGCACGGCATTTGAAAAGTTCTCCGTCACTGTAAAATAGTCCATGACTGCCGTCAGGCATAGATTCAGCGTAGCGCCGCCTGCTGCCATCAGGGGATATACCCACCGGGGAATACAAGGTTTTCCCGCCGGACATTCCCTTCTGTCCCTGAGGTACAGAAATATAAAAAACGGCAGCGACAATACCGCCGCGACAGCTGTAACCGCTGCCGCATCGGGTGTGCTTCCCTGCAGCGCCAGCGCCACCGCATTCGAAACCGCCATATGTATCAACAACGGAATAAAAATATCTTTTATACCCAAAAACACCATATCTGCCTCATCTCCAATTTGACACCCTGCATTCCCAGGGATATAATCAAAACATCAAAATATATTTTACAGAAAGGAACCGCTATGGATAAATCTACCAGACAATTCCCCCGCAGAGATAAAAAAACTCTGCTTTTAACCTTGCTTATCCTGTTTATCCTTATCCTGTCTGCCGCCGTGCTGCTTATTCGGTATTTTACTGCCGGCAAAGCGGGAACCGCCAGGATTTACCAGGATGGCGCACTCGTCCGCGAAATTGATTTATCAGATATTGCCGCCCCTTACACCTTTACCATAACAAGTACAGACGGCAGCTATAACACGATAAAAGTTGAACAGGGCGCCATCGGGGTTACCGACGCTGACTGCCCGGACAAGACCTGCCGCAATATGGGAATGGTGCGAAGCAGCGCCTATCCTATCAGCTGTCTCCCTCACAAGCTGCTGATTCAAATAGCAGATAATGACAGCGGCATAGATGCAGCAGCCCAATAGACAAAGGAGGCATCCTTATGAAAATCCGCCATATGGCAATGTTAGCCATGTACACCACTATAGCGCTTACCATTTTCACTATAGAATCTTTGCTTCCCGGCCTGGCCCCGGTTTCGGGTATCAAACTGGGACTCTCGAATATCGTCACGCTCTGGCTGCTTCTATACGCTTCCCAAAAAGACGCTTTTCTCTGTCTGGTAATGCGTATCCTTACCGCCAGCCTGATAGCCGGACAGATGGTGTCCTTCGCCTACAGTCTGTGCGGCGGCGTCTTCTGCTTCTGCACAATGGCTGTCCTGTTCCGTATCTTCGGCAAAAAATATATTGTTTTTATCAGCGTCATTGGGGCTGTCTTCCACAACCTGGGACAAATTCTAATCGCTGTAATAGTCCTTCAATCCTTCAGCATTCTTTCTTACCTGCCGCTTTTGACGATAAGCGGCATTGCCGCAGGCACATTTACCGGACTTTGCACGCATTATGCTGCAAAGCGGCTCACAAAAGACCAGGTCTGGCTTCCGTAAATGCTCTCCTAAATATATCTCTTCTTAATTACTGTCTGGACGAATTCTTTATTATTTCTTGTATTGACAAATGTATTCAATATCGTCTCTACGGCTTCGTCAGATTTCATGCTGTTCAGCGCCTTCCGCATGATATATGCCGCCTCCTGCTCTTCTTTATTCAGCAGCAAATCCTCCCTCCGCGTGCCGGATTTCTGAATATCAATCGCCGGGAACACACGTCTCTCTGAAAGTTTTCTGTCCAGAACCAGTTCCATGTTTCCGGTTCCTTTAAACTCCTCATATACAACATCATCCATCTTGCTTCCGGTGTCCACCAGCGCCGTTGCCAGGACAGTAAGGCTGCCGCCCTCCCGCATCTTTCTCGCCGCTCCGAAAAACCTTTTGGGCATATGGAGCGCGGCCGGGTCCAGACCGCCGGAAAGCGTACGTCCACTGGGCGGTATCGTCAGGTTATATGCCCGTGCCAGCCTTGTAATGCTGTCTAAAAGTATCGTCACATCCTCATTATGCTCTACCAAACGTTTCGCCCGCTCAATCACCATCTCAGACACCCTCTTGTGGTGCTCCGGCAATTCATCAAAAGTAGAGTAAATAACCTCCACATTATCTCCCGTAATGGCTTCCCTGATATCGGTCACTTCCTCCGGACGCTCGTCAATCAGCAGGATGATCAGGTGCATATTTTTATCATTCTGCAGAATAGATTTGGCAACGTCTTTCAGCAATGTTGTCTTTCCGGCTTTCGGCGGGGATACGATCATGCCTCTCTGCCCTTTTCCGATTGGGGAAACCATATCTACAATCCGCATGGCAATTCCCCTGCATTCGCGCTCCATCATCAGGCGTTCATTCGGGAAAATCGGCGTCATATCTTCAAAATTATAACGTTTTGAAGCTTCTGCCGGGCTTCTCCCGTTAATTGTCTTTAAATAAAGCAGCGCACTGAACTTTTCCTGCTGCGTCTTAATCCTTGTGTTCCCTTTCAGGATATCCCCTGTCTTTAATCCGAAACGGCGAATTTGGGATGGAGATACATACACGTCATTTTCACCCGGAAGATAATTTGCACACCGGATAAAGCCATAACCGTCCGGCATCACTTCCAGAATCCCCTCTGCCTGAATGCCACTGTCCAGATTTGACAAATCCGGAGTGGAACGCTCCTCCGGGTTCTTGGCGTCTGCGCGCCTGTTCTCCTGATTTCTGTTATCTATGCCCCGGCTTTCTACGCCCCTGCTCCCCATTGGCTTTCCTTCCGTAATCCTATTTTCTATGTTCCCATGCTCTGACACCCCGTTGTCCTGCCCGGATATCCCGGTATTTTTCTGCGTCTCCAGCTTCTCATCCTCTGCCAGCATTCTTTCAATGACATCTTTCTTTTTCAGAGCAGAAATATTTCTCAGTCCCCGGCTCTTCGCCAAATCTTTAAGTACAGTTACAGATAATGCCTCATATTGTTCTCTTGTCATTCTTATATTCCCTTCTTTTTCTATCCATAATAAAATTGCTTTTCATACTTTATAAAGTTTTATCAAATGGGAGTTCGTGTCTGAAACGACATGATAAATAAATCAAATAGAAAGCTTCTTAAGCTTTCTATTTGATTTAGTATAGCATACCCTCTCAAAAAAATCCAGAACTTTTCTTATATACTTGAATCCCCCGGCAAAAAACTATATACTATAGAGAGGATATCAACTATAAAAAGGAAACGGACGTGATACATATGAAAGAAAATCCTACACTCAAAAAAAATACCGGAAAGAACAGTTCCGGAAAGAACGAACCTTCTCGGTTCCTGGCAAATAACAACTACTTCACCATATCAGTCTACGCCATAGCCGTCATATTCATCGGGGCGCTGATTCTCAAACTGCTTGTCTCCTGGAATGGCACCGTGCGGACTATCAAAGAAATCGTGAACATTCTGATGCCTTTCATCATCGGAGCGCTAATCGCTTTTATCCTGAATCCCGCTGTCCGGAAAATCAGCATCCTGATGGGGCGGTTTTTCCATATGAAAGACGGAAAGCTTCGGAAAATCCTGGCAATTGCCATTGCCTACCTTCTGGTTATTGGGTTAATTGCTGTTGTGTTCTTCGGTATCGTCCCGCAGATTGTCAGCAGTATTACGGATTTGGTAAACTACATCCCCACGGCAGTAAATGATACGTATTATTTTATCGACAACCTGGAACAGCATTTTCCTGATTTGGATATGGAAGTCATCAAAAACTCCATCAACAAAGCTCTCCCGGATGTTATTGCTTCCGTACGTGACTTTGCCGGAAATCTGGTTCCTGCTTTATACCAGGTTTCCATGATTGTCGTACAGTGGCTTGTAAACCTGATTATCGCTATCATCGTTTCTATTTACATGCTTTCCGACAAAAAGCCATTAAAGAACTCCCTGAAAGCGGTCGTTTATGCTTTCGTTCCAACGAAGCACATTACTTCTGTCACTGAAATTTTAAAGGAAGCTTATAAACTGTTCAGCAGTTTCATTATAGGAAAAGCGCTGGATTCTACAATTATCGGCTGTCTCTGCTTCCTGTTTATGACCATTTTGCAGCTGCCTTATGCCGTACTGATCAGCGTTATCGTAGGCATCACGAACATGATTCCTTATTTCGGACCTTTCATCGGAGCGGTTCCCGGCGCGCTGATCCTGCTCCTGATTTCTCCGGTAAAAGCTGTCATCTTTGTTATCCTGATTCTCGTCCTTCAGCAGTTTGACGGATTGATTCTGGGGCCAAAGATTCTGGGAGACTCCACCGGGCTGAAGCCCCTCTGGATTATCGTAGCCATCACCATCGGCGGCAGCCTGGGCGGCGTTCTGGGTATGTTCCTCGGAGTTCCGATTGTGGCATTCCTGCGTTATCTGGCTAACCGCTTCCTGACGTACCGGCTGCGCAAACGCAATTTTCTTCCAGATGACAGTGAACCGCTCGCGTAAGAACAGGCAAATACCACCTCACGATGGACACCCCTGCTCCTGGCTATACACATCCCACTACCAGGGCGTGTTACGGACTTTCACCAATTAGATTGCGCCCATACTGGGCGCACCATAGAAAGAGGATGGGGATTAATCTCTCCCATCCTCTTTCTGCGTATCTCCTGTCTGTCTTTTCTGCTATCCCTGAACGTACCAACAGTTTATTTCACTTATTTAACCGTGACTCTTATCTTCTTCGCGTATCCATTTCTGGCGCAGACATAGATAAGGCATTTCCCCTTACCTGCCGCCTTAATCTTTCCGCTTGCAGATACCGTCGCCACCTTTTTATTGGTACTTATATAACGGAACGGCCTGGCTCCTACATTGGAAAGCTGCTTTTTCTTTTTATCCGCCAGAATAACGCTTGCCTTTATTTTTGCCGTCTTTCCTTTTTTCAGCCGATACGAGCTTTTCTTTACTTTTACCGCCTTCGCGTTGGTATATTTTTTATTATTTTTCCCGGCGGCATAGACGGTCATGCTTTCCCCCAGGGTTACTTTCCTGCCGTCCGCCATCCTGTAGGCAAGGACATATGCCTTGTAGCTCTTCTTTAAGTCTAGCGCCTTTCCGTTCACCTTCTGAACCGTGGCTTTTCCTGCCTTTCCGTTCTTTATCGAAGTAATACTTTTTTCGGTAAATTTCCTGTCGCTGTACTGCACATAAATATCATATCCGTCCGCCCCGGCGACTTTTCCCCAGCTAACGCTGATTTTTTTGCCGGACTGGCTGATTTTCAGCTTTCCAGTTAAGGCTGCGGCATTTTTTTCCTGTTCCTCTTTCGGAACAGAGACATTCCCTGCGCCGCCTGTGCCGGAATTTCCCGTTCCGCCCGGCGCGGATTTTTTGGTGGTAAAGCTTGCCGCGCCGCTGGCCGGGGAAGCGTTATGGTTCGCGTCCTCTTTCACCCTTGCATAGAACGTATATGCCGTATCCGGGGACAGACCCGTAAACTCCGGGCTGTCCTGCCAGTGTTCGCCGTCCCTGCTGTACTGGAAATTATCTCCTGCCGCCGTCAGCGTGATGCTGGTGTCCCTGATATTTGTGTCCAGCGCGGTGGGTGCGCCAGGCGCGGCCTGGCCTGCCTTTTCAATTTTCCCTTTGATCGCAGCAGTATTGGAGGCGAGCACATACCTTTCAGCCTTGTCGCCGCTCAGCTCTGTGATCGTGGCTGTAATCGTCTTATTCTCCCCCGCGTCGGCGCTGTCGAAGGCATAGGAAGCTGACGCCGTCACGCCGCTTCGGTCAGCTTCCAGCACGCCGTCCAGCGAAAGCGAAAGCCCCGCGCCGTCATATGCGGCCGTACCGTCATAAACCTTCGCCGCGCTGCCCGTGATAACCGGGATGACGGTCTTCGGCTCCACTGTCACGGTAACGTGAAGCTCCACCGACCAGCTCACTTTGGCCTGGAAAACATACTCATATTCTCCAATTTCCAAGTCGCCTGGCAAAGCATAAACGTCGCCGTCCCCAAGTTCAACGCCGTCCTTGCACCAGTACCCCTCCAAAGCTTCGCCCCCGGGCGCCACTGTGACTTTCAGTTCTTTGTCTGAGGTCTGCCCGTACGGCACGGTAAAATCCTCCGTTATTTCGGCAGTCCAGGGGGAATCCGTCTGTGCCCCGCAATCCTGGCACGATGAGGTATATTCCGCCGACTTGTTTCCCTCCGAAACAACATATACATTTCGCGCCGCATGGGGCATGTCGGACTGATGTATCCCGCAACCGTCGCAGTTTATATTATGGGTTCCGTCGCCGTTATCGGAGACTTCTTCGTGCGTACAGTCTTTCACCGTCACGGCTCTTTCCAGCATATATTCTCCGCGTTTTCCCGTAATAAGCGCGCCGTCACCGTCAAAATAAGCACATTTATACCCAAGCAGGTCTCCTACGGTTTTGCTTCCGGAGCCGGAACCACTGTCAATGAGGATAGCTGCCTTGTCCCCGGAGAACGTTCCACCGTTCAAGGTGACACTACTTCTGTCATTTCCCGGCATATACAGCCCTGCGCACGGTGTATCCGGATCATCATTCCCGCTCCGGCCTTCCAGTGTTGCCGCGGCAGTGGTGCCTCCGCCAATCACGACATTAATGTTTCTCTCAACAAATATCCCATAAAAAACGCCACGCAGCGTACAGTTATTTATGCTTGCGCTTCTGTCTGAGGAAATATACAAAGCTGTCCCCCTTTCAGTACCCATCTGCGTCTCATCATAACTGTCTAAGACGTCAACGACGCATCCATTAAGAACTACAGAGCTGTTACCCATAATATATAAGGTGTTGGGCAGATGTATGTCATGAATCTCCCACATTCCGCCCATAACTGCCAGAGAGCGCCCGGAAACCGTATGCCCTTCGCCTTTTAAGACAACGTATTTTGACGCCTGTAAAACCAACGGTTCCGTCGTATCATAAGACACATCCTTTAAAACGGTAAGCACGGCCATCTTTGTGGCGGCGCCTGCCTCGGCACATGCCTCGTTAAAAAACAGGTAATACTCCGTCTCTCCGTCGACAGTTACGCTGGCTTCCGCCTCTCTGTGACACTTTGAGCAGATTCCGTCCGCCCATTCATGCGCGCAGAGATTTCCCTCTCTTACAGTGACCGTTCCAGAAAGCTCTTTCACGCCCATATTCTCAATGGCAACGCCGTCCGCATCGTAATAGAGGTAACCGCTGCCTAACAGATGCCTTACTGTCGTATTACTTATTATTGTTGTATCGGCTGCGGTAAATGTGCCGCCGGTGAGCGTGACCGTGCCGCCCTCCACTGACAGGCTGGAACGCATCCTTCCGTCAAATCTTCCGCCGGTAATTGTCAGGCTGCCGCCGCCGCTGTAGAACACCTCCGTGTCGTTTTCTACTGTAAGCGTATATTCTCCGCCATCGAAGGTAATATCGTTGCCTTCCCCCACCTCCAGTCTGGAGGAACGGGATACATCGGCGAGCAGCTCTATGAAAGCGTGTTCTCCGGCAGCCTTTGCAGCTTCCCACGCATCGCCGACTCTCAGATAATAACGGACGTCGCTGCCAACCGTCAGCCTGGCGGTAATCTGCCCCTGGCACTCGTTACAGCGTCCATCCTCACCCAAACTGTGCTGGCAGATCTTTTCCACCGAGATATCGCCAAACAGACGGTTTACATCTGTGTCTGTAACAACTGTATCATTATTTTTTATATATTGGAAGCCTTCCGAAAGTAAACCGCCGACTGTACCATCTGCGGAACCAACATTTATCGCGCCTGATGAGGTGGCCTGGAACCTTCCTCCGGAAAGTTCGGCTAAGCCGTTTTCACCGATTTCCAAAGCGTACGCTTCCGTAGTGGAAATCGTACCGCCACTGATAATTGCTTTACCGCCATCTATCCGTACGCCGACGCCAGTATTGTAGGCAGAAATATTTCCCCCGCTAATCTCAATCGTACCGCCCTTGCACCACAGGCCTTCGCCATAATTCGTCGCGTTAATCGTACCGTTTTGAATCTCAACCCTGCCATCGTCGCACTGTACGCCATAGTTGCCCCTGCCTGATATGTTAATCGTGCCGCCGATTATGTTCAGCCTTCCGCCGTTTACAAGAAATGCCGAGACGACAGATAGCAGACGGTACGAGCCGCCGTCAAAGGTAATATCGTCGCCTTCCCCTATCGTCAAAGCATCTGTGATATCCGAATCCCTCAGCAGGGTGACGGTAGCGGTTCCGCCTCCTTTTGCTGCCGCCCACGCGCTTTCAATAGTATCGTAATACGTGGTTTGACCGTCTTTTTTCACATTTGCCTCGGCTGTTGTTTCATCGCCCATAAAAAGATTGCCCGCCGCAGAAACGTTTATCACACCTGGAAAATCACAGGCAGAACCGGTAAATATCATAATTACTGCTAAAATGATACCCAGCCATCGTTTCATTACGCATAGTTTCATTGCACATTTCTTCATAAAATTCTTCCTTTCACATTTTCTTTCTTGCTAAGTGTTTGCAAAACGCCAGCGCGCCGCGCACACATATAATTTAATACATTAATTTTAGTAAAAAGCAATACTTCTGGCAAGAACGTCATTTTTCTGGCAAAAACATCCTGTCATTTTCTGCCTTACTACGGAAGTCCGTTATGAGAACATGCTATATATTGTCTCCACCAACAGCTTTGACGGAAAAGTCAGAAAAGGCAAGGGCGGATACTGCTCCACCAAACACGGCGGAACCAGCATCGGCCTTGCCTCCATTTCCGCCGTTTCAGAAAAATACGGCGGTTCCGTAAAAGCCTCTAACAGCGACACGGAATTTTTTGTGGATGTGGCTCTGAAGATATAAAGAGAAAGGGCATAATAAATGCAAACCCTATTTCTTTTTTTCGCCAAATTTCCCCAACACCTTATTCACTTCATCCAGCGACTTTTTCACCATAAGCATTTTCTTATTCAGCCCCGGCTTTTCCATCACTGCCATTCCAATCTTATCCTGCAGGGTTCTTTTCCGCATAGACACCGCCTACCGCCTTTTGCTGTTATTATATGCCAAGACACCCATTCCGTGATTAGCAGCCCCCGCCTTCAGCTGAACGTTACGCCTGCATCTCTACACTGCGCTTTTTCCGGCTGATAATCATTTTGTGGATAGGATTCCCTCTTTCCGAAAACTTCTCTTCATATTCGGTCATCACGTTTCCCTGCATCATCTCTTCATTGTGATGCAAATCAAAGGTGCAGGTCTCCAGTTCCCATTCGGATTCTTTTGCTTCTTCCAGTGCAAACTCAAACAACCCTCTGTTGTCTGTCTTAAACTCTACTTTCCCGTTTTCTTTCAGGATTTTATCATAGCGGCTTAAGAATTCCCTGGAAGGAAGCCGCCGTTTCGCGTGGCGGTCCTTCGGCCACGGGTCTGAAAAATTCAGATAAATTTTTTCCACCTCATTCGCCTCAAAGATATCCGGCAAATCCCTGGCGTCAATGCAGAGATAATATAGATTGGGTATTTCCTCCATTTTCTCCCGCTTCTGAAGCGCCCGCAGCAGTACGCTGGTATATCTCTCAATTCCCACATAATTGATACCCGGATGAAGGAGCGCCATCTCTGTTACGAACTGTCCTTTTCCCATTCCCACTTCAATATGCACAGGGTTATCATTCCCGAAAATCTCTCTCCATCTCCCTTTCCAGACTTCCGGTTCCTGAATGACCCATCTGCTGTTTCCTACTGTCTCATCAGCTCCCGGTATATTTCTTAAACGCATAATTTTCCTCCCATGTAATCCATCTGCTTCCTGCCTAATTCAAAATTTTCTTCAACTCATCCATAAATGTATTGACATCTTTAAACTCTCTGTATACGGAAGCAAACCGCACATATGCCACTGCTTCAAGGTTTTTGAGCTTATCCATCACAATTTCACCAATAACCTTGCTCTCAATTTCGCGCTCTTCCCGGTTAAATAGTTCTGTTTCTACATTATCTACCAGTTCCTTAATTTTCTGTACAGGAATCGGCCTTTTGTAACATGCGCGCAGCACACCGGCCTCTATCTTTGACCTGTCATACTCTTCACGGCTGTTATCTTTTTTTATGACAACCAAGGGAATTGTCTCGACTTTTTCATATGTAGTAAACCGCCGTTTACACTCATCACACATCCTCCGCCTTCTAATTGAGCTATTATCATCTGCCGGCCGGGAATCCACGACCCTTGTATTATCCTGATTGCAAAATGGGCATTTCATAGTTTTCCTCCTTAGCTGCACTTAAAATTCCAACGCCGATTCTTTTCTTTTTTTATACCCCACTTTCCCCTGAATTGTCAATGCATGGTTTCCTTTTTTTTGCATAGGCTGTAATAAAACCCATGTGTGAGGTTCTTATGCGTATCTGTGATCTCCGGCAAAAAGAGGTAATTAATATCTGTACCTGCCGTTCCCTTGGCTGTGTCAATGATGCGGACATCGACTCCTGCACCGGCTGCGTCGTGGCGCTGATTGTCCCGGGTCCCGGAAAACTCTGTTCCTTTCTGGGGCGCGACACAGAGTACATCATCCCCTGGAAGTGTGTGAAACAGATTGGGAATGATATCATCCTGGTAGAAATTGACGAGGATGAGTGCAAAAAGAAATGTGACGGATAAACCGCCGGGCGGGCAGCAGTCCTTTTTCTGCTGCCCGCCCCTATATTACTATGCCTGTGCATTTCCCTCAAAGATTTTTACGATATTTTCATATACAAACTCTTTCATCTGTCCCATACTGATCTCCGCCGCCTGCCTATTCCCCAGATAAAAGCAGAATCCCATGAACTGGGTAAGCAGCGTCTCAATCGCTAAAAAATCCGGCTCTTTTTGCAGCAGGCCTTCTTTCCTTGCCTGCCCTAAAAGACAGTCTGCCGTCTCTTTCAGCCTTCCTTCTCTAAGGAAACCGCCAGACTTTTCCCCGCCGCACTTCTTCGCCGCCTCTGAGCCGAGCACATAATAGCAGAGATAGCGGATAAGCACCTGCCTTTTGGGAAAATTCTGTTCCATATCGTCTAAAATCGCAAAAATCTGCTCCCGGAAGCTTCCCTGTTTCAGCGCCTTTTCCGTCATATGGCAGAGCCCCTGGTGGAGCTGATAAAAAACCGCCTTTCCCAGCAGCTCCTCTTTCGTGTCAAAATACTCATAAGCTGTTCCTTTCCCAATTCCCGCCTTAGCGGTAATCTCGGAAATTTTCATGCCATAAATTTCTTTTCCTTCTTCCATCAGTTCATTTACTGCCTCATACATCGCCACTGCCTTTGGAGCTGAAAGCCGGAGGATACGCTCTATTCCAAAATCTATCACATTAAATTTCCTCCTCCGTCATATCTTTCTTCCTGTTCAGTAAGTCATAAATGCACGGAACGACTACCAGTGTCAGCAGCGTGCCATAAAGAAGTCCTCCTACGGCCACAATTGCCATAGGCTGCACCATATCCGCACCCATTCCCAGTCCGACGGCCATTGTACTCAGTCCAAGAATTGTCGTGAGCGCCGTCATCAGGATTGGGCGCAGCCTGGTTCGGCCTGACTCTATGATGGCCGCTCGTTTCTCCATGCCGCCCCGCCTGAGCTGGTTGATATAGTCCACCAGAACGATTCCATTATTTACGATAATACCCGAAAGCATAACAAAACCTATCATCGCGATAACGCTCACCGGCTTTCCTGTCGCCCAAAGTCCCAGGAAGCCGCCTGTAAATGCCAGAGGAATCGTAAACATAATAATAAACGGAGAGAGCAGCGACTGGAACTGCGCCACCATAATCAGGTAAATCAGCAATACCGCCAGACCAAGCATTTTCAAAAGCTCCACCATAGATTCGTTAATCGTCTCATTTTCTCCCGACATCTCAAGTGTATATCCTTTTGGCAGCTCTATCTCCTTTAGCTTCTGTTCCGCCTCGCCTGCCACCAGCCCGATATTATAGCCCGCGTCTACTTTCGCGCTGACTGTCACATACCTGGTCTGTGCTTCACGGTTGATCGAGGAAAATCCTTCTGTCTCCTGAAATTCCACAATATTTTTCAGCGGCACATCTTTCGGATTCCCATTCTTATCTTTGCCTTCAATTTTCAGTTTCTTAATCTGTTCCCTGGTAAGCTTCGTATCATTCTCACTAATGACCATAACCGGATAATCTTTCACATCCGTTGTAAGTGTTGTCGCGCTCTTTGCATCCGCCAGTTTTCCCTGAAGGAACTGGAATACCTGCGCCGTAGTAAGCTGATATTTCATAGCCTTATCTTTATCTACCACGATACGCATTTCCAGAGTCTTCTCTTCAATACCGTCGGAAACATCCACAGCCCCTTCTACCGTTTCGAGAACCGCTGCCGCCTGTGCCGCCAGCTCTTTTAGCGTATCCAGCTCACGCCCTTTCACTTTGACAGAGATTCCGCTTCCGCCAAGCGCCGACATATCCATGCTGGAAGTCTGAATATTCAGCTCACACGCTAAATCGGCGGTACGTTCTTTAATTTCTTCCGCCAACTGCAGACTGTCCAGTTCCTTATCCTCTTTTAAAATCAGATACATGGAAACTGTATCAGAACCACTGTCTCCCATAACTCCCATCATGCCGCCGCCCTGAGACATGGCTCCGATTTCTTCTACATCCGGAATATCCTGTATCCTTTCTGTTACTTTATCCGACATCTCGGCAAGCTCCTGTTTCCCTGCGCCCTCGTCCGGCAGCGACAGGGTAAGGGACATCTGCGTACTCTCCATTTCCGGCATAAACTCCGTCCCCTTTGAGACAGACAGCACCGCACTCAATACCAGCGCCAATACCGCCCCAATCAACACGATTGCCCTATGGTTCAAAGCAAAACCTATCATCTTTCCATAACCGCTCTGAAGCCCGCCAAAAATACGGCTCTTCTTTTCATCCGTATTTTTCAGCAAGCCCGACCCCAGCATAGGAACAACAGTAAGCGCCACTGCAAGGCTCGCCAACAGGGAATAAGCAATCGTCAGTCCCATATCCACAAAGAGCTGCCTTGTAATTCCCTCTGTAAACACAATCGGCAGAAATACACAAATGGTAGTAAGCGTAGACGCCGCAATCGCCCCTGCTACCTGGCGCGCCCCTTCCACTGCCGCTTTTTTTGCAGAAACTCCTTCGTTTCTCAGACGATAAATATTTTCAATAACCACGATAGAATTATCCACCAGCATACCGATTCCCAACGCCAGTCCCGAAAGGGATATGATGTTGATATTGATTCCTGAGAAATACATTAGTACAATTGCTGCTAAAATACTGATTGGGATAGAAAATGCAATTACCACAGTAGGACGTACACTTTTCAGGAATAGCAAAAGAATCAAAACTGCCAGCACCGCGCCTGAAATCATATTTTCAAGTACGGAATTTACAACCATATCTATATAAATCCCCTGATCCATCAGCTTTACAAAATGAGTATTCCCGGATTCCTCCTCAATCTCCGTAAACTTTTTCTGAATCCTTTTAGAAACGTCTCCTGTGGAATATCCCGACTGCTTCTGCATGGAAAACAGCACGCCCGCATGCCCATTAATTTTGGCGTAAACCTCACTGCTGTTATCTGTTACCGTCACATCTGCAACGTCTGAAAGGTAAATAGGTTTCAAACCCTTCATATGTAAATCCACAAGCATCAAATCTTCCAGAGACTGCGTATCCGTGAGCTTATCGCCCACGCGCACCAGGAAATCAATACCTTCTTCCGCTACATACCCGGCCGGCATGGTGAAGTTCTGCGCTGCAAGAATTCCCTTTATCATGTCAGCCGTAAGGATTCCTTCTACGTCCGACTTTTCATAAGCCGCGTCTTTCTGGCTGTCCAGCTCCTTCCTTGCCGTGTCAAGCTGGCTCTCCCCGGCAGTAATCTGTGCTTTGCCTGACGCGATCTCTATGGTCGCGCTGATTTTGTTTCTGTTCAGTTCAGAAAGAGCTGCCGAAAGTGAAATTTTTCCTGATTCAATCTGGCTCTTTGCGTCGGTAAGCTGTTGCTTTGCCTCCGTAAGCTGTGACTTTCCTGCTTTTATCTGCTTTTTTCCATCTCTTATCTGCTTCTTCCCTTCTGCTATCGCCTGCCGCTGGTTCGGAATTTCTTCTGCCATTTCCCTTAATAGCCCAACTGCCGTTTCCATCTGGGTTTTCTGTGAAATCAACTCTGACTTCTGAGTATTAATCTTCTGCTGGATTTCTTCATAGCTTCCGCTGGTATCTATCCCCATAGCTGCCAAAGGCTGTAATACTGCATCCAACTGCTGCTGGAGAGCCGTAAGCTGCTGCCGCAGCGCTGCCAAAGCCGCCGGCGGAGTATCAGGGTTCTTCTCTGCCTCGTCAAGCTGCTTCTCCAGCTCCGCCTTTCCCTCAAATGCAGGCTTCGCCTGTTCAAGCCCTGCCGCTGCCGCCTCCAATCCTGTAATCCCGCTCTCTATCGCTGCAAGGCCCTCCTCTGCTTCTGTAAGCTGCCCTGGAAGCGCGTCCAGCTGCTCTTCTGCCTCGGCAAGCTGCGCTTCCTGCGCCTGAATTTCTTTTTCCGCCGTCTCAAGCTCCGCCAGCCCGCTCTCCACCTCGGCAATTTTCTGGTTCAACTCCGCTTCACCGGAAATCAGCTGGTTCTGTCCGCTGGAAATCTGGCTCTCTGCATTGGCAGTCTGCTCTGCCAGTGCCCGCTCCCCTTCTTCCAGCTTCGTCTTCCCGTCTTCTAATTCCGCTTTAGCGTCCTCCATCTCGCTCTCTGCCTCGGCAAACTTTCCGTCCAGGGCGTTCTTTACTTTCTTGTTGACCGCATCAATCTTATCCTGCCTGATTACCACCTGGACTTCTTCGTCTATCAGGCCCGAAGCTGTCACAGATGCCACGCCCTCGATACTTTCCAGTTCCGGAAGCACGGTATTATTCACATAATCTGTCAATTCTGAGCCTTCCATATCCCCTGCTTCCGCCGCCGCAACCATAACCGGAAGCATATCCGGGTTCATTTTCATAATAATCGGGCTTCCCACACTGTCATCCCAATACCCCTTAATCTGATCCAGACTCTCCCGCATTTCAATCGTGACCGCATCCATATTTACGGTCTGGGCAAATTCCAGAACAACCACAGATACATTCTCACTTGAAACGGAAGTGACGTTCTCAATGTTGCTGATGGTCGCCATAGACTGCTCCACGGGCCTGGTAACCGTAGTCTCCACCTCTTCCGGGCTGGCGCCTATGTATGTCGTGTACACCAGGGCATAGGGCAGAGTCATATCCGGCAGGAGATCTGTTTTCATCTTTGAGAAAGATACAAATCCCAGCACCAATACCAGCACCATACCCACCACGACTGTATAAGGCCGCTTTACGCTAAATTTTGCAATCATATGCTGTTCCTCCTTGTATCGTCCGACCGGTCGGTCGGTAATTATTTAAAAGAAAACCAGGCAAACCTGGTTTTCTCAAAACCGCTTCTCACTCTGGGCATTTTAACATTCCTGTGCCATACAGCCCTCTATAATCTCCCAGATTTCATCCCTTCCATCCTTCGTAACCGCCGAAAAAGGAATTACGGCAGTTCCGGGAACCACATGAAGCCCCTCTTTTACCATCTTTATATGCTTCGCCACCTGGCTGCGTTTCAACTTATCCAGCTTCGTGGCAATGATAATCGGCTCATAGCCGTTATGCAGAATCCAGTCATACATCATCTTATCATTCTGGGAAGGCTCATGCCGGATATCAATCAGCAGAAATACTGCCCGCAATTGTTTGGAGCTGTGGAGATAACGCTCTATCAGCTTTCCCCATTTCTCTTTCTCCGACTGGGACACCTTCGCGTATCCATATCCCGGCAAATCCACCAGATACACCGTCTGGTTGACATTATAAAAATTAATCGTCTGGGTCTTTCCCGGCTGGGAACTGGTTCTCGCCAGGGATTTCCGGTTCATCAGCCCGTTAATCAGTGAAGATTTCCCCACATTGGATTTCCCGGCAAATGCAATCTCTGCCTTGTCATGATCCGGCAGGACGCTGGTAATCCCACAGACTGTCTCTAACTCTGCATTCTTTATAATCATACTTTACTTCCTTTTACTTTATGAGCGCCACTGGCAGGACGTCCTTCATCGTTTCCACATAAACCAGCTCCAGCCCTTTTTTTATTTCTTTCGAAATTTCTTCCACGTCTACCTTATTTTTTCCAGGCAGCAGTACCGTATTCATCCCTGCGTTCCTGGCTGCCAGCAGCTTCTCTTTCAGGCCGCCCACTGGCAGGACGCGCCCCCGCAGGGTGATTTCCCCCGTCATAGCCACATCCGCCCGCACTTTATGTCCGGTAACTGCTGACAAGATTGCCGTCGCCATCGTGATTCCCGCTGACGGGCCGTCTTTCGGTACCGCCCCCTCCGGGATATGGATATGAATATCATGCTTTTGAAAGAAATCCTCCGGAATATCGTATTCTTTGCCTACGGAACGGATGTAGCTGATTCCCGCCTCCGCAGACTCTTTCATGACATCCCCAAGCTGTCCCGTAAGCTGAAGCCTGCCCTTACCGCGCATAGCATTCACTTCAATCTCCAGGGTATCGCCACCCACGCTGGTCCACGCCAGCCCGCATACAATGCCCACTTCATCCTCTCTCTGGCGCAGGCTGTCATTGTAACGCTCCGCGCCGAGATATTTATCCAAATTTCCCTCTGAGATTTTCACAGACTTCTTTCCATTCTCCAAAATCTCCCTCGCGGATTTCCGGCAGATTTCACCAATTTTCCGCTCCAAGCTGCGTACGCCGGCCTCCCTCGTATAACTGGAAATTATTTTCTTTAACGCGCCGTTTGTCACCGTCACATCGTACTTTTCCAGCCCATTCTTCTTTATCTGCTTTTCGAGCAGATGTTCTTTCGCGATATGGAACTTTTCATTCTCTGTGTAGCTGGAAATCTCAATCAGTTCCATGCGGTCCAGCAGCGGGCGCGGTATCGTCCGCGTGTCATTTGCTGTAGCGATAAACAGCACCTCCGACAAATCCATCGGAATCTCCACGTAGTTATCCCGGAACTTTACGTTCTGTTCGGCGTCCAGCACCTCCAAAAGCGCAGAAGCCGTATCGCCCTTATAATCACTGCTGGTCTTATCTATCTCATCCAGAAGCATCAGCGGGTTTTTCACCCCCGCCGCCCTCATTCCATTCGCAATCCTTCCCGGCATGGCTCCTACATATGTGCGCCTGTGCCCCCGGATTTCCGCTTCATCCCGCACGCCGCCCAGGCTGATGCGCACATATTTCTTATTCATCGCGCGGGCAATGGATTTCGCGACAGAAGTCTTTCCTGTTCCCGGCGGCCCCACCAGACAGAGGATGGGACTTTCCCCTTTCTTTGTAAGCATACGCACTGCCAGAAACTCAAGCACACGCTCCTTCACCTTCTCCAGCCCATAGTGGTCAGTCTCCAGAACTTTCCTGGCGTCTTTCAGGTTCTTATTGTCCTTCGACATTTTATCCCAGGGAAGCTCCAGAAGCGTTTCAATATAGCTCCGGACTACAGCGCTCTCAGAAGTATTTCCCGCCATATTTTTCAGATGGCCGATTTCTTTATCCAGTTTTTCCTTTACATACCTGGGCGCTTTCAGCTTTGCCGCCGCTTCCTGGAACTGTTCCGCATCCGTAAAAACAGACTCATCTCCCAGTTCCTCACGGATAACCTTCAGCTGTTCCCGTAGCATATAATCCCTCTGGTTCTTATCGACACGCTCCCTCACCTTTTGCTGAAGCTCCACCCTGGCACGCATGATTTCCGTCTCACAGCAGAGAATCACACAGAGCAGCTCATATCGCTCCGCCAAGTCCGCCGCCTCCAGGATTTTCTGCTTTTCCTCATAATAAAGCGGAAGATTCACCGCAATATCTGTCACCAGTTTCGAAAGCTTCTCTTCCCTTATAATCTGAGTTGTAAGCTCTTTTCGCATCCTTCCGTTTACCTGGGCATACTCCTGATAAAGCTCTTTCAGGTTTCGGAGCATCGCTTCTCTCTGCGCCTCTCCAGGTTCATCCTCCGCACGCTCCTCAAAAGTTTCTACCTCTGCGCGGAGATACCCCTGTTCCTCATCCAGATCCACCAGTTCTGCCCTTTCAGTTCCCTCCGCCAAAACCCGGAAAATGTTTTGCGGAAGGCGCAGAAGCTGACGAATGTTTACAACCGTACCGACACTGTATAAATCCTTTTTCTCCGGTTCCGGGGTTTCCGGGCTCCGCTGGGCGACCACAAAAAGCTGCTGGTTCTCCTGCATTGCCTGCTCCACTGCCTTTATGGATTTCTCCCTGCTGATATCAAAATGCACGGTCATTGACGGAAGAATTACCATTCCCCTCAATGCCACTGCCGGCATCTCCTTTGTTAATTTACTCATATCTACCTCTTACCTGACGCAGGATATCCCGCTTATCCTCAAGCCGTCTCTATTGACGTTCTCGTCTTTCTTTTCCTTCCCGCACTACGGACCGGAAGCTTTTCCCGGTAAGAAAATTTCGGGCTTCCGCTTCCATCGATAACATCTTTTGTCACTACGCAGCTTTCAATCGACTCGTCTGAAGGCACTGTGTACATCAAATCCATCATGGATTGCTCAATAATAGAACGCAGCCCTCTTGCTCCCGTCTTTCTCTCCAAAGATTTATCTGCAACCGCTTCCAGCGCTTCCTTCTCAAACTGCAGCTTTACGCCGTCCAGCTCAAAAAGCTTTTTGTACTGCTTGACAATGGAGTTCCTCGGCTCCTGAAGGATACGCATCAGCATTTCTTTATCTAAAGAATTCAAAGATACCACCACTGGCACGCGCCCCATGATTTCCGGTATCATTCCAAACTTAATAAAATCCTGCGGAAGCGCATTCTGATAAAGTTCGCCGATATTTTTTTCCTGCTTTGCGCCAATCTCCGCATTAAATCCTATAGCTTTCGTATCCATCCGGGTTTCAATAATCTTGTCCAGCCCTTCAAACGCGCCGCCGCAGATAAAGAGGATGTTCGTCGTATCAATCTGGAGAAGCTCCTGCTGCGGATGCTTTCTCCCTCCCTGCGGCGGCACAGAAGCAACCGTTCCCTCCAAAATCTTCAGGAGCGCCTGCTGCACGCCTTCCCCAGACACATCGCGCGTAATCGAAGCATTTTCCGACTTCCTGGTAATCTTATCAAACTCATCAATATAAATAATTCCATACTCTGCACGCGCTATATCATGTTCCGCCGCCTGAATCAGTTTCAGCAGAATATTTTCCACATCTTCGCCCACATACCCGGCTTCTGTCAAGGAAGTCGCGTCCGCGATGGCGAACGGCACGTCTAAAAGTCTCGCCAGAGTTTGTGCCAGCAGCGTCTTTCCCGAGCCGGTAGGCCCCAGCATCAGAATATTGCTCTTCTGCAGCTCTACGCCTAAATCCCGTCCGGCCGTAACCCTCTTATAGTGGTTATACACTGCCACAGACAGCGCTTTCTTTGCCTCATCCTGCCCGATTACATATTCATCAAGAAACCTCTTTATCTGCTCCGGCTTCGGAAGATGAGAACACTCCCCTTCCATGTACTCATTTTCCAGCTCTTCCTCCACGATTTCGGAACACACTTCAATACACTCATCACAGATAAAGACGTCATCCGGCCCGGAAATCAGCTTTCTTACCTGATCTTCTGATTTATTACAAAAAGAACACCTTACCTTCTGTTCTTGAATTCTCACTTTTATTCCTCCTGTTCTCACTTTAAAGCAGCAATTTTTTCCTAATAACAGGTTAAAGACTCCCGCCAATTAAGCAGGAGCCTTGCTTCCTCTCGTTTATCGATGGGTAATTACGCTGTCAATCAGGCCGTATTCCAACGCTTCCTGAGCGCTCATGTAATTATCCCTCTCTGTATCTACCTCAATTACTTCAATTGGCTGCCCGGTATTCTTCGCCAGCTCCTCGTTCAGCCTCTTTCTCGTCTTTAAAATCATGTCCGCCACGATTTTAATTTCTGTCGCCTGTCCTTTCGCGCCGCCTGACGGCTGATGAATCATGATTTCCGCGTTCGGGAGCGCCATGCGCTTTCCCTTCGTCCCGCCAGCAAGCAGAAACGCGCCCATGCTGGCTGCCAATCCCATACAAATCGTAGAAACATCACACTTGATATAGTGCATGGTATCATAAATCGCCCATCCTGCCGTCACAGAACCGCCCGGACTATTAATATAAAGCTGGATATCCTTGCCCGGATCTTCCGCTTCCAGGTGCAGCATCTGCGCAACAATCAAATTTGCAGTTACATCGTTCACCTCTTCACCCAGGAAGATAATTCTGTCTTTCAGCAGCCTGGAATAAATGTCATAAGACCGCTCCCCACGGCTTGACTGCTCAATGACATAAGGTATTAAGCTCATGATGACTCTCCTCTCTATGCCCCATTACTCTCCTCGCAGCCTGTCCCGGCCGCTTCTATACTTCTACTGCCGAATCCCTTACCAGGTCAACTGCCGCCTGAACCTGCAGATCCTTCTCCACCTGTTCCCTTGCATATTCATTGTCTTTTATCTGATCCGGCTCCATGCCGTAACGCTTTGCCAGATCCTCCAGACCCTCGTTCAGCTTCTCCTCGCTGATCTCAATCTGCTCTGCCGCCACAATAGCCTCAAGTACCAGGCTGTTCTGGATGCGCTTCAAAGCTTCTGGGCGCATCTGCTCAGACAGCTTCTCAAACGTCAGACCCGTAAACTGGAAATACTGATCCAGCGTAAGCCCCTGTGCCTGCATCCTGCCTGCAAACTCGTCAACCATACGGTCTATCTGGCTGTCAACCATCGCATCCGGAACTTCCATAGACGCTTTCTCCACGATTTTTTCTATTACTTT
Source organism: Hominisplanchenecus murintestinalis (assembly GCF_943193015.1). Classification (NCBI taxonomy): domain Bacteria; kingdom Bacillati; phylum Bacillota; class Clostridia; order Lachnospirales; family Lachnospiraceae; genus Hominisplanchenecus; species Hominisplanchenecus murintestinalis. Next base: position 48,990 of record NZ_CALPCM010000005.1, on the reverse strand, counting down.
CGCTTCTTTCTCGTATTTTGCTTCTGCTTCCTTCTTCTCTGCCAGGTCTTTCCTGATGTCCTCTTTATATTCGTCTAATGTATCAAACTCAGAAACATCCATCGCAAACTCATCATCTGCTTCCGGCAGCTCTTTTACCTTGATTTCATGTACAGTACACTTAAATACGGCAGCTTTTCCTGCCAGTTCCTTCGCATGGTACTCTTCCGGGAATGTAACGTTTACCTCTGTCTCCTCATCAATCTGAGCGCCGATCAGCTGCTCTTCAAAGCCGGGGATAAAGCTTCCGGAACCAATGGTCAGATCATAATTCTCGCCTTTTCCGCCGTCAAACGCTTCGCCGTCCACGAATCCCTCAAAGTCCAGAACTACCATATCGCCGTTTTCCACAGCCCTGTCATCCACATCAATCACTCTGGCGTTCTTCTCACGCTCTTCGTCTACCACTTTCTGAATTTCCTCGTCGCTCACTTCGACAGACTGCTTCTCCACCTCAATGCCCTTATACTCACCCAGAGTTACTTCCGGCCTGAGCGCTACTTCCGCCGTAAAAATAAACGGCTGTCCCGGCTCTACCTGTACGACGTCAATCTTCGGACGGGAAACGATTTCCAGCTCGCTGGCGTCCACTTCCTTGTCATATGCCTCCGGAATCAGATCGTTTACTGCATCTTCATAGAAAATACCTGCGCCGTACATTTTTTCGATCATCTTGCGGGGTGCTTTTCCTTTACGGAATCCCGGAATAGAAATCTTTCCTCTATTTGCCAAATATGCTTTCTGAACTGCCGCGTCAAACTCCTCAAAAGGAACTTCGATCGTCAGTTTCGCCATGTTCTTCTCTAATTTCTCTACCTGTAAACTCATTCTTCTTCATTTCCTCCTTGATTTTATATGAAAAGTACTAAACTTGCCACACTTACAGTCATTGTAAGAGTATAACACAGGCCTTTCCAAAATTCCAGCCCTTTTTGCCTTTAAATTGTAACCGCAACGCTATTTCACGGACTTTGCAGCAAGTGCAAAGTCCTGGGCTGAACGGTTACTTTAAATTTCCCTCTGTCCTCCGGCAAGTATTTTTTCCAGTTTCCCCACATACTCTTCAAAGACTTCCAGCGCATCTTCCACAGGCTCCTTCCCTGCCATATCCACTCCTGCAAGCCGCAGCAGCTCAATCGGCGACTTCGAGCTTCCCCCTTTCAGGAACTCGAAATATCCTTCCAGCGCGCCTTCTTCTCCCGCCAGAATCCGGCTGCTGATGGCAATCGCCGCCGAAAATCCCGTGGCATACTGATAGACATAAAACGCCCTGTAGAAATGTGGAATCCTCGACCATTCATACTGGATTTCTTCATCTGATACCACGTCCGTCCCATAATACTTCTTATTTAAATCAAGATAAATCCCGCACAATGTTTCTGCATTTAACGTGCCACCCTCATCGACAATTTCATGGGTAACCTTCTCAAATTCCGCAAACATCGTCTGGCGGTATAACGTCGTCCTGAACTGCTCCAGAAAATAATTTATCAAATATGCCTTTTCCTGCTTATCCCTGCTATTTTCAATCATATGCCGAATCAGCAGGGCTTCGTTGCAGGTAGACGCTACTTCCGCGACAAAAATCCGGTAACCGGCATAAATATAATCCTGTTCCTGGTCAGAATGCCAGGAATGGAGCGCATGGCCCATTTCATGCGCCAGGGTAAAGACATCATTCAGGCTTTCCTGATAATTCAGCAGCACATAAGGATGCGTGCCGTATGCGCCCCAGGAATACGCCCCCGTCCTCTTATTTTCATTTTCATAAATATCAATCCATCGGCTGTCAAAGCCTTCCTGCAGCAGAGCCTGATACCTTTTCCCCAAAGGCGCCAGCCCCTCTTTCACGATCTCTTTCGCCCGTTCAAAAGAAACCTTCATATCTACTTCCTGCACCATCGGCACATACACATCATACATGTGAAGCTCTTCCACACCCAGAACTTTCTTCCGCAGGCGCATATAGCGGTACATCGGCTCCATATGCCCATGTACGCTGTCAATCAGGCTGTCATACACTGCCACGGGAATTTCGCTGTCGTCCAGAGCCGCTTCCAGTGAAGAACCATAGTTCCGCATTTTAGCATAAAATGCCGTCTTTTTCGCATTTGCCTCATAAAGCGCTGCCAGTGTATTCTTAAATCCAGCGTAGCCTTGGTAGAGATTCGCAAACGCTTCCCTCCTCACCCGCCTGTCCGGGCTCTGCATATAAGCTGTATAGCGCCCCTGCGTGAGAGGCTCTTCCTTTCCTTTTTCATCCGTCACCGGGCGGAACGTAATATCCGCATTATTAAACATAGTAAATACATTGGAAGACGCTTTCGCCAGTTCCCCAGCTTTCGCCAGAATTTCCTCTGACCGCTCGTCCAGAGTGTGCGGTTTCTGGCGGAAAATTTCATCTAAAAAATGCCGGTATTTTTCCAGACGCCGCTCTTCCCTGCAGTATTCCGCCAAAAGTTCCTCCGGAAGCCCTAAAATCTCAGGAACCATATAGGATTCGGCAGCATTCATCTTATCCATCAATACCTCTGTAGAAGCCGCGGATTTCTGGCTTGCCGCATTCCCCATATCCTGGTGGAGTCTCTGGTTCGCATATACATAAACCTTTTCAAACAGCCTATTCATCCCGCTGTAATCCTCCAGCATCTCCAGGAGCACGCCGCTCCCCTCCTTTAGGCGTCCTTTGTACTTTGGAAATTCCTCTATCATTCCCGCCAGCCTGCCGCAGTCCTCCTCAAAAAGCTGCTCAGACGCATACAAATCCTCCAATGCCCAGGTATCTTCCTTCTTTACTTCCTCACGTTTCCTCGTTTTTGCCATGATTCCCTCCTGCCACTATGTTATTTTCCTTATCCTACCACATTTTTAGGCGGCAGGAAAGGGGGCGCAGTTTCCTGCTCCCCCTTTCTTAACAGCGCTTCCTTTTCACTGTGCTGTACGGTAACGGTATAAAAGATAGTCGCCATATTCAATCGTAGCCGGAGTAGTAATTACATCTTTCAGCCACACTTCTGTTATCCCATCCGGAGACTCTACCTCATAACAGCGAGGGTCGAAATATTGCCCGGTACTTTCGTCCTTCTGCTTTTTCAAATGATAGACATAAATAGAGAAATAAGGAATCTCCTGAAGTGAAGAAGCCCTGTCACGCCACAGCCCCCGAACCACGATTCCTTCAGATGTACGCGTAAACGTTTTCAGCCCTGCCTCCTGGCCTGATGCGGCTTTGTGAAAAAAGTCGGTTATCTGTTCGCTTTTTTCCGGCTGTACATCCGTTAAATCCAGATAGCCATCTTTTATCAAATCTTCTGCCGTAACATCTGCGTCAAGATTGTAAATAGACTGAATGAACTGTTCATTAGCCGGATGCTTTTTATCCCAGATTCCCTTTCCGCACCAGGCAGCCGCGAAAAGCAATACAAGTGCTGATAATACATAAATATACCACGGATATTTCTCCCTCTCTTTTTTCATTCTCTCATCTCCACTTTTCCCTCACATGGGTATAAAAACGGTAAATATTCTCGCTGATTAACAACGCCCCTAAATATGCGCATTTATAAGTGTGCAGGGTCAAAAAATTTGTTTTTACCGGAACTAAAAACATCAGGATTCCAGTCAAACCAACCACAATACCCGGCAGTTCCAAAAAAATTCTCAATATATTCAAAGTCCTTGATGCATTGCAAAGACAAAGGAAAAGCAGCAGCATTACCACATAAGATACAAGTTCCATAACATTCCGTGTTAATAGCAATGATATGTCTGCACCCTCATTTATTTTGCCTGTCATATAATGATAGAAGACACATTCCCCCGTAAAAACTACGTACATAAAAATCAAATAAAAGAATGCGTTGTATTTTTTCATTGATGCCTCCTTAGCAGAATGCTGTTCTATATAATATTCCATTATCCTATCGTACCCAATGTAATATAACTATTTGGCGTATAAGAAGAATTTCCATGTGAATACGTTACCTGTGCTTTATATTGTATAAGTGCAGCTGTCGTTACGTAATGATATTTAAATCCTGTATTCAATGAATATGTAGTGCCAACTTTAGGTGACGCTACTGTAGTACTATTTTTTTCATTATATACAGCCGTTTCCTCTGCTGTACCACTACATACTGCAGATAATTGCAAGTTTCTAAGTTTAGTCTCTACAAACCTTGTAATTTTTGTACTCCCTTTGGTAAGTTTTAATACCCTAAAATTGTTACTTGTATAATAACTATAATACGCTGTATTCCTAAATGTAATATCACTCTGCGCCGAATCTTCTGTTACACTTCCAGTATTTTCTTTTGCTTTCATTATATATGAGTATGAAGTAACATTATATATTCTCTCTACATTTCCAGATTGAAATTTTTGAATCTCTACAGGATTTTTAGATTTTAATGTGTACGTTACTTGAATACGGTTATTGTCTAGTTCTTCAACTGCCTTCTCAATATTAGCAATTGGCTCTAATAATTTTAATGCTTCTTTTGGCATTTTTTCCGATAAATCGTAGTAAAGTTCCACTGAATTAAGGCGCTCTTTCAAAATATCCTTATATACATTGATACTGCTCACCGTCTCCATACTATACTTGGCTTCTACAGCGTCCAACTTTGTCAAAGACGTACTAACAATAGATGATGCATTTACAGGAATACAATATAATACCAAAAGAATAATGCCTAAATATTATAGAAACTCTTTTTTTCATACTTCAAATCCGCCTATCTTTTTACTTGCCTTTTTCCAACTTTTTATAATTATACTGAAACACTGGTATCACCTCTCATTTTGTTTATTTTAATTATCATAACATACTTTTATTATTTATTCAATTATTTTTTTATTATTTATAATAAAAAGTGACGGTCAGTTGAGATATACTATCCTCATCTTAACTGACCGTCTTTCTATTATACGATTCTATATACTTCCAAATCCCTTGCTCAATGATGGAACAGACGGATTCCCGTAAACGCCATCACCATCTGATACTTGTTGCAGCACTCGATGACCGCATCATCCCGCACGGAACCGCCCGGCTCTGCGATGTATGTCACGCCGCTCTTCTTCGCCCTCTCGATATTATCGCTGAATGGGAAGAATGCGTCGGAACCAAGGGTTACGCCCGTCATCTGATCAAGCCATTCCCTCTTCTCTTCACGGGTAAATATCTCCGGTTTTTCTTTGAAGATCTTCTGCCATGCGCCGTCTGCCAGCACGTCCATATATTCTTCGCCTATATAGACGTCAATTGCATTATCCCTGTCCGCGCGGCGGATACCGTCAACAAACGGAAGGTTCATCACCTTCGGGCACTGGCGCAGAAGCCAGTTATCTGCTTTCTGTCCTGCCAGGCGTGTACAATGCACCCTGGATTGCTGCCCTGCGCCGATGCCGATGGCCTGTCCGTCCTTTACAAAACATACGGAATTTGACTGCGTATATTTCAGGGTAATCAGGGCAATTTTCATATCGCGTACGGCTTCTGCCGGAAGTTCTTTATTCTCTGTCACGATATTCGAGAGCAGCTCATCATTGATTGGAAGCTCCTGCCGTCCCTGCTCAAAGGTAATCCCAAACACTTCCTTATGCTCAATCGGGTCTGGCCGATAGTTTTCGTCAATCTGGATAACGTTATAGTTCCCATTTTTCTTCTGCGCCAGGATTTCCAGCGCTTCTTCTGTGTAGCCCGGAGCTATCACGCCATCTGATACCTCCCGCTTAATCAGGCTTGCCGTATCCTTATCGCACACATCAGACAGCGCCACAAAATCGCCAAAGGAGGACATTCTGTCTGCGCCTCTCGCCCTGGCATAAGCACATGCCAGCGGGGATAACTCTCCCATATCATCTACCCAGTAAATCTTTGCTAAAGTTTCCGTCAGAGGCAGGCCGATTGCCGCTCCTGCCGGAGAAACATGCTTAAAGGAAGTTGCTGCCGGAAGCCCTGTGGCTTCTTTCAACTCGCGCACCAGCTGCCAGCCGTTAAAGGCATCCAAAAAATTAATGTACCCCGGTTTTCCCATCAATACCTTAATCGGCAGCTCATTTCCGTTTCCCATGTAAATCCTGGACGGTTTCTGGTTCGGATTACATCCGTATTTTAACTGCAGTTCTTTCATAGCACTTTCCTCCTACTGATTTTTATTTACGATTCTTGTTTCATAATTTCCGGTAGCGATGTCAATATACCGCACAAACAGGGATACCTTATTCTCCGCATTCAAGCTGTTCCAGAGCATTTCCGTAAACGCATCCATGTCGTCCGGAATCTCCACAAGCTTCGGCTCACCCTCAAAGCTGGGAAGCGGATTTCCGTCGCACATGTATGTGTGGATAAAATGTCCTTCACCGTTCACAGGAGCTTCATAGGCAAACGTATAACGGTGGCAGGAATCCGGGTTGCCGTTGCTGCTCTTCAGGATAGACATAGCATAATTGTAACCGCCGCCTTCCAGATGCATAATTCCTGAAATCCTGGGAGTGTAGTTCGGTGCGTCCGGCTCAAACTCCCTCGTCCGGAGACACTGCTCAAACGTCAGCTGCTTGTCCATGCCTTCGTAAATCGTATCCGTCTGGTCGCCGTTAGTTACAATCGTTTTATTTCCCAGAACACGCACCGGCGCGTAAATGATAAGGCTCGGGTCTGTCAGCTTCGACGGATCAAATGCCTGGGTACGGATGCCATCCCCGTCCTCCACGAACACCCGGTTGCGGCTATTCTCGCTTCTTCCCATAATAAAATAGGCAGTAACTGCTTTCGTACCATCCGCCGATTTACCGATTACGATCCCTCTTCCCGGGTAAGCATTCCCCTTTAACTCCAGCTCCAGTGACATTTTTTCCATAGATTTTCCCCTTTCTTGATAAAAGTATAATCAAAAAACCGCCTGAGGACCCTTGCATCGTTCAAGTGGTCGCCCAGGCGGTCGGCATCATCTTCACACTGTACTCCCTGTAGGTGCTCCTACGAATCCGCCAGTCGTACAGCTTACGCTCATCTTACACTATTTTCCTGCACATTGCAAGGCAAAACTTTACATCGCGTCAGACTATTTTTTTTACTACAGGTATCCATACTTCATATTGTGCATTTTGCGGGTCAGGATTTAAATAAACTTCTACATCGGCGGCATTGCCATACTCGTAACCTGAAGTTGGCAGCCATTCTGTCACAATGCGCTGTTCCAATTCCTGAATAGACTGGTTTGTACCCTGACCGGAGAATACCGCCCAGGTAGCTGCCGGCACAAGATATTCTTCCAGATCCTCCTGTGGTTGTGAAGTAGCTACGGCAATATAATATCTCCACTGCTCCGCATCGTTACAGATGCTGACACCAAGCACACCCATAGGCGGTGTATCCATCATGCCAGCCAATCTCTGTAATGTTCCGTTTTCAGATATTTCCTGCCATTTTTGGGGAATAACTGTAAAGTTCTTTTCAATCTCCTTATACAGCGGTACGGATACTCCTACGATACGGAACGCTTCTTTTGTTTCAATCCGATAATTCATTTCTTCCACTCCTTTGACTGTGATTTTAAATGTAAGAGGCGGGAAAGATTTTACAGATATGCCCTCGCTTTTTACAGCAGACGGCGCAATTCCATGAACAGACTGAAAAGCTCTGTTAAATGAAGTAGGGGAATTGTAACCATACTTACCTGCAACATCAATGATTTTCATACTATTCCCCTGCAAATCTACAGCAGCAAGTGACATTCTTCTTCTACGGATATATTCAGACAAAGGAATACCTGCCATGTAAGCAAACATTCTCTGAAAGTGATAGGACGAGCAGCAGGCAATACGTCCAAGCTGCCCATAATCAATTTCATCTGTCAAATGTTCTTCGATATAACCGATTGCATCATTTAATCTTTCAATCCATTCCATGATATAAGTCCTCCCGATGAATTCCAGTATATAATATTACTTTTATTTTTTCCTCTTAATTTCTGCACAAAAAAGAGAGGTTATATATCCTTTTGCTATTTTAGAGTTTATAAAATATAATCCCTAAAAATGCTATTTATCTTTCATTCTCCAGCTGCAATACATATAATACACTACCTTCCTTTTCTCTCACCGTCCACCGTTTCAGAAGTTTTATAAAATCACATTTTTTCAGGCAGCGCTGCAAAATGCCTTCTTCTGTAGTATAGATTGCCATAATACCTCCCACCGCCAGCATTCCCGGCGCCTTATGAAGAAATCTTTCATACAATTCCATAATTTCTCCCTTGCTCTTCGTTCCGGTAACTGTGGGCATATTTGTAATAATCTCATCAAACAAATATTTGTGATGAAAATCAAAGAAATCACGGGTAATAAAATTAATGTCAACTTCCGCCGCTTCTGCATTTACACGCGCTTTCTCAATTGCATTCGCATAGATATCGACACCGTACATATATCCCGCCTTCAGCACCCGAGCGCGCTCAATCAGCATAGTTCCTACGCCGCAGAATGGGTCAAGTACCTGAGCTCCTTCTTTCAGATAGGGTTTCAGCAGAGCCGTCACCAGTGCTGCGTTTGCCGGATGGATAGACGCAGACAATACCTGCTTTCGATAGGAAAACCTTTTATCTTTTAATGTATAAAGTTTCAGCAAGGGCAGAAATCCCCCGTCTTTGCGCTGAAGAATGCGCAGTTCCATTTCATAATCCGAAACTGAATTCATAAATTTCCGGCCGGAAGCCTTCTCGAAAGCTTGGGAAAATTTTTTAATAAATGCTGTCTTTTCATTTCTCTCCATATTCCCGCGCACCTCTGCCCGGAAATAAAAAGTCCCTTCTCCCTTATGGCAGCTCTCCAAAAACGGCAAAAGCCCCGACTTTGCCAGCACATCTGCCGCTTCTGACGGATTCTCCGAGAGAAGTGCAGCTCCCCGAATGGGAAAAAGCATTTCTGTCCAGGTGCGGATATGAAAAAGCCCCTCTACATCCTGCGTCCGCACCCGGACGCCTCCGGCAAAGAGTGCCGTATGTTCTTCCTTTAGCTGCTCCCTAGTGATTTCCCTGTATGCCCGGTTGGTGAGCAGAATCACATCCGTTTCCCGCATCACTCCGGTAAACACATGTCCTTCCTCCCTTTCATACCCGGCAAGGAGCACACGCAGTCCGGCCAGTTCTTCACGCACATGTTTCTCCGTCTCCTCCGAAACCAAGTTCTCCATTAGAAAATCCCTGCGCTTTTGCAGTTCCTGAAGGTATGGCCGGCAGTCATATGACGCCATCGCCTTTACATAAGACGGACGGACAAAAAACTGCTGCTCCGCCTGGTATCCCTGCCACAAAACCGGAAGCATATCCTCACATTCCATTTCCCCTAAGATTAATGCGGCATTTTTTCTCACCTTTGCATCCTTGTGCCGCAGTAGTTCTCCTATCTTAGAGTAATCCCCGGCTAAGAGATATGCAAAAGCGCGTTTTCCATTTTCACTCTTAATTTCCTTTTTTAACGCTGCCAGATTTGCCCGCATATCCTCATCCCGGCAGATATTTTCATACAGTTCTTTTATCATCTATTTTCCATTCTCCTGAATATACTTTGCCACATCATGTTTAAAGGCCTCCCATTCATCCTCATAATCTACGAAATATTTTGGGCATTCCTTCCCTGTGACATCATAGTGCCGGATGATATCATCCATCCCCAAATCAAATTTCCCACACAGAAACGCCACCAGCTCCACCAGCGACTGATACGTAGCATCCTCAAACTTTCCTGTCTCATCCGGATGGCAGCATTCAATCGAAACACTGTCATGATTCCGGCTATTGGACGCATATGCCACTTCCGCGGTGGGCACACACTGGATAATCTCTCCTTCCAGCCCTACGATGAAATTGCTGCTCACCTTCGTCTCCTGTGTATCTTTCAGATTTTCGAAATAATCCCTGTTATTCTGCGCCGTACTGCCCGGATTTGCCGTATAGTGGACAACCACGCTCCGTATCTGATCGGCAGGCGTCCCCGGCCGGGAATACTCATTCACTGTCAAAAGCTGTACGTCCAGCTCCGGTCTTTCCACCTGCCTGGTAGGATTTCCGATATCATATTCTCCGTAATTCCGCCTCGCCACAGGCATCGAGCTTCCTCCCCGAAACCAGAAAATAGCTGCCGCTATCACTGTCACTGCTGCAATTCCTCCGCCAACCGCTGCCACGCGTTTGGCAATCTGCCTTTTTCTCTCTTCCTTTGTCATGCGCTTTCTCCGTCTTCCTCTCCTGCGCGCAGTTTCGTCTGTTCTGTATCTCTCCTCGCTCATCTGCCGTCCATCCTTATATTTTGCAAAAACTCACCCTGCCCAAAGGCCGGATAGCTATGAAGAAAGAGCCCCGCTTTGCGGAACTCTTCTCTCTATTCACACAGACAGCAAACCAAGTCCATGATCTCAGGGCTGCTGCGAACGATATATCTTACTCATCAACGCTATAGTTTGGCGCCTCTTTCGTAATATGGATATCATGAGGGTGGGATTCTTTCAAAGATGCCGCCGAAATCTTCACAAACCTTCCTGTCTTTTTCAGCGTCTCTATATCCAATGCCCCACAGTATCCCATACCAGAGCGGAGCCCGCCGATTAACTGGAATACAGTATCTTCTACGCTTCCCTTGTAAGCCACGCGTCCCTCTACGCCCTCTGGAACCAGTTTCTTCGCATCCGTCTGGAAGTAGCGGTCCTTGCTGCCGTTCTCCATCGCCGCGATAGATCCCATGCCGCGGTAAACCTTATATTTTCTTCCCTGGAAAAGCTCAAAAGTTCCCGGGCTCTCATCACAGCCCGCAAACATGCTTCCCATCATACACACATTCGCCCCGGCCGCAATCGCTTTCGTCATGTCGCCAGAATACTTGATGCCACCGTCCGCAATAATCGGAACGCCAGACTCCTTTGCTGCCTCATAGCAATCCATAATCGCTGAAATCTGAGGTACACCGATACCTGCGACTACACGGGTCGTACAAATCGAGCCGGGCCCAATACCCACTTTTACAGCGTCTACCCCGGCTTCAATCAGAGCCTTTGTCGCCTCCTTTGTCGCTACATTTCCTGCAATGACCGGAAGCTCCGGATAATTCTCCTTAATCATCTTCACACAGCGGATAACATTCGCGGAATGTCCGTGTGCAGAGTCAAGAACGATAACATCTACATGCGCTTTTACCAGCGCCGCTACGCGCTCCAGAACATTTGCGGTAATTCCTACTGCCGCGCCGCAGAGCAGCCTGCCCTGAGAATCCTTTGCTGACAGCGGATATTTAATCTGCTTTTCGATGTCCTTAATCGTAATCAGACCCCGCAGATTATTTTCATCATCGACAATCGGAAGCTTTTCTTTTCTTGCCCTCGCTAAAATTTTCTTTGCTTCCTCAAGCGTAATTCCCACTTTTGCGGTAATCAGCCCTTCAGATGTCATGCAGTCTTTAATTTTCTTTGAGAAATCTTCTTCGAACTTCAAATCACGATTGGTAATGATACCTACCAGCTTTCCATTTTCCGTGATAGGTACGCCAGAAATCCGGAACTTCGCCATCAGTTCATTCGCATCTGCCAGCGTATGCTCCGGCGATAAGTAAAATGGGTCTGTGATCACACCATTTTCAGAACGCTTTACCTTGTCTACTTCTTCTGCCTGCGCTTCAATCGACATATTCTTGTGAATGATGCCGATGCCGCCCTGCCTGGCCATCGCGATAGCCATACGGTGTTCCGTAACGGTATCCATCCCGGCGCTCATCATCGGAATATTCAGCTTTACTGTCTTTGTCAGCATCGTCGACAAATCCACCTGATTTGGTATCACTTCTGAATACGCAGGTACTAAAAGTACGTCATCGAATGTAATGCCTTCACCAATAATACTACCCATTTCCATATCCTCTCTTTCTCTAAAAGTGTATTATGTAATTGTAAGTTTCCTTAGTGTATCAAATTCGAAAAGGCATGTCAACACCAAGTTTTTTCAATTTTCTACCTGTTCCGCCACACAACTTAAACCAGAAATCCCGCGTTCTATTTCCCAATATGGACTTTTCTGGGCGCTATCCGCTGAATATCCTGCAGGATGGCTTCATCCGGCTCAAACAGAATGATTTCTGTCCCTTTCTCACTCCCATATACCATGGCATAAATATCGGCATCTTTCCTTCCTGATGAAAAATCCGTTACTTTTTCTTTTTGTCCATTCCTGTAATAATCCATCTCATGGGAATCCCAGCGCGCAATCAATTCCATTTTCTCCATATCATAACTGCCCGCCCGCTTCCTTGTAGAACGCGACATAATTTTATCCACATCCAGCTCCCCATTCACATAAAGATATTCAAATTCCAGCCGGAATGACGGAAATTTAAAATAATTAAAAAGACACAGTCCCAAAAGCACTACTGCCGCCCAGGGCGTTATCAGCACCACTGCTGCCGCTGCCAATACCGTCAAAACAATCAGGCCCGCTTTCAGCAGCTTGTCTGACGGCTGCGGCTCTCTCTTTACTAAAAGCTCTCTGTATGTATCACTCATGCTTTGCCTCCTTTTTCTTTATTATACGCATTTCACATTATACCGTCAATCATCCGGCTCCCTTTCCTCTTCCGTTCACAGATTGTATCTTGTCATACCGGAACGCAGATATTTATTACTGTGAATAGGGCAGCAGGTAATCCACAAATTTCTCCACATTTTCCAGATGTACTGCCCGGGCAGTCACGGCGAAATAAATCGTTCCCTTCCCACATACGTCCCGCAATTTTTCGTTTTTCTCAAATTTCAGAGCGTACGCCTTTTCCCCGGCATCGTTTTCTACTGTTCCAAAAACCAGCATATCCTTATGCTGTTCCAAAAATTCTTCATCCAGCGCCTCCTCCAACGGCATAAAAGCACCGGAAGCCAGATAGCTCTTGTAAACTTCTTCCCGCATCACCATCACGTCCACCATCTCAGCCTGAATCGCCGCCATCAGCTTCGTCTGTGCTGCCATTGTAATCGTATCTCCCTGTTCCGGATTCATTAGATAGGAATCATCAAACGAAACCTCTTCCTTTTTTTCGTCTATCTTTATATATTCTGCAAAATCCCGTCCCAGCTCCGGCACTTCAACGCCTCCCGCTTTCTCAGCATTTATCAACGCCGTCGAAAAAACAATCGTTTTCCCCGCGCCCTTTACTGCCTGGGCAATAATAAAAAGAATGAAAACCAACACCACGGCCGCCCCAATAACTGCCTTATAATAATCCCATATATACCCCAGCTTCTTTTTTAAAGGCATTCCCTGCAATTTTTCCCGCTCTTCTCTCATCAATTCTTTCCGTGTTTTTCCATCCATCTGCTTTACTCCTATATCTGACAAGGGACTGCCGCAAAAATAGTACAGGCCCCACACATATTTTATGTGCACCAAAACTACTTTGCAACAGTCCCTCAATAACTGTTTAACTCAATTGTTTACATCATTCCCATTCCCGGATTTCCTGCCGGCATTGCCGGAGTTTCTTCCTTAATGTTCGCCACACAAGACTCTGTGGTAAGGAATGTAGAAGCCACACTGGTAGCATTCTGCAGTGCGCTTCTTGTCACTTTTGCCGGATCAAGAATGCCTGCTTCTACCATATCCACATATGTTTCTTTATATGCGTCAAAGCCTACGCCTGTCTGTGATTCTTTTACTTTATTGATAATCACAGCACCTTCCAGACCTGCATTCGCTGCAATCTGGTATAATGGGGATTCCAGGGCTTTCAGAATCACACGTGCGCCTGTTTTCTCATCTCCCTCCAGTGTATCTACCAGTTTTGCTACTTCCTTGGATGCATGAATGTATGCAGAACCACCGCCGGATACGATACCTTCCTCTACAGCCGCTCTCGTTGCATTCAGTGCATCTTCCATGCGAAGCTTCGCTTCTTTCATTTCAGTCTCTGTCGCAGCACCCACACGAATAACAGCTACGCCGCCTGCCAGCTTCGCCAGTCTTTCCTGGAGTTTCTCTTTGTCAAACTCAGAAGTGGTCTTTTCAATTGTTGCCTTAATCTGGCCAATTCTGTTCTGAATCTCACTCTTATCACCCATGCCATCTACGATAACTGTGGTTTCTTTCTGCACTTTCACAGATTTTGCACGTCCTAACTGGTCGATGGACGCATCTTTCAGCTCCAGCCCCACTTCCTCGGAAATCACCTGTCCGCCTGTCAGGATTGCAATGTCCTGAAGCATCTCTTTCCTTCTGTCGCCATATCCAGGAGCTTTTACGCCTACTACCTGGAAGGTTCCGCGCAGTTTATTCAGAATTAATGTAGTAAGAGCCTCGCCCTCAATATCCTCAGCGATAATCAAAAGCTTCTTGCCGGACTGCACAATCTGCTCCAGAAGCGGCAGAATTTCCTGAATATTGGAAATCTTTTTATCTGTAATCAAGATATATGGATCCTCAAGAACTGCCTCCATCTTCTCCATATCTGTTGCCATGTATGCGGAAATATATCCTCTGTCAAACTGCATACCTTCTACTAAATCCAGCTCTGTTTTCATTGTCTTGGACTCTTCAATGGTGATAACGCCGTCATTGGAAACCTTTTCCATAGCATCTGCCACCATATTGCCCACTTCATCATCCCCGGCGGAAATTGCTGCAACACGCGCCATCTGATTCTTTCCTGTTACCTTGCTGCTCATGGCTGCAATGGCTTCCACAGCTGCATCCGTAGCTTTCTTCATTCCTTTGCGAAGAATAATCGGGTTCGCGCCTGCCGCCAGGTTTTTCATCCCTTCATGAATCATAGCCTGCGCCAATACCGTCGCCGTGGTTGTCCCGTCCCCGGCTACGTCATTTGTCTTAGTAGCAACCTCTTTTACCAGCTGCGCACCCATATTTTCAAATGCGTCTTCCAGCTCAATCTCTTTTGCAATCGTAACGCCGTCATTTGTAATAAGCGGTGTGCCGAACTGCTTGTCGAGCACCACGTTCCTTCCTTTTGGTCCCAGTGTTACTTTTACGGTATCTGCCAACTTGTCAACTCCGGCCTCTAAGGCTGCTCTTGCTTCTGCGCCGTATTTAATTTCCTTTGCCATGATGTTCTGCCTCCTCTATTATTCTACAATTGCTAAAATATCATTTTGTTTTACGATAATATACTCTTCGTCTTCCAGCTTCACTTCATTTCCCGCATATTTGGAATAAATAACTTTATCGCCCGGTTTTACCTGCATAGCCACTGCTTTACCATCAACCATTCCGCCAGGTCCTACAGCCACAACTTCTGCTTCCTGAGGTTTCTCCTGGGATTTGCTTGCCAGGATGATTCCTGATTTCGTCGTTTCTTCTGCCTCAAACTGTTTTAATACAACTCTGTCACCTAAAGGTACTAATTTCATCGTATGACGCCTCCTTAATTTAATTATCAGGTTTTTGAGTTTATTAGCACTCACTTTTGTTGAGTGCTAACCATTGCAATTATAATAGAGAAAAAAATTAAAATGTGCAACCGCAAATACTTCTGCCTATTTTAAATTTATCCCGCTTTTCCTCTTTTATGCTAACTTTTTCTTCTGTTTTCTCATTTTTATAATTTTATAGTTTTTTTATACATCATACATCAGGCAGCTCCCGCATACAGTCAAGCGAATTTCTTACCTGCGTACTTAACCATTCCGAAAAAATCCCTGCCCTTTTATAAGATTTTTCTTCATAAAAAAGCAGGGATACATTTTTTCCAAATTAATTTTTAATTTTTTGCTTCTTTATTTCTTCCAGTTCATCAAATACTACGTCATTAATAACTTTGATGTAAGTACCTTTCATACCCGACGAACGGGATTCTATCACACCTGCACTCTCAAACTTTCTAAGTGCATTAACAATTACCGATCGGGTAATGCCCACCCTGTCTGCAATCTTGCTGGCAACCAGGATTCCTTCCGTGCCATCCAATTCATCAAAGATATGGACAATTGCCTCCAGTTCTGAAAACGATAACGTACCGATTGCAGATTTCACAATCTGTATCTTTCTGTTCTCTTCCGCATTTTCCTCATGTACGGAACGCATCATTTCCAACCCGACTACCGTAGTGCCATACTCACACAAAATAATATCATCAATATCATACTGGCTATTGCACTTATACATAAACACAGTACCCAGACGTTCTCCGGCAATATCAATTGGATTGATAATTGCCTGATACTTCTTAACTCCGTCCCCCACAAAACCGAGTGTTTCCAAATTCACATTCTCTTTCGTTGATAGTACTCCCAGAAGCCTTTCATTCAGCATAGCGTCGATATGGCCGCCCACCTTGTCTTCGATGAGTTCTTTAATTTCCTCCACACCTTCGCACAAGCTTACACCCAAAACTTTCCCTTTTCTGCTGATTACCAGAATATTTGAATCCAGAATCTCAGTCAGCACTTCACAAATATCGTTGAAAACGACCTTGCTTGAATTGTTGTTGTGCAAAAGCTTGTTGATTTTTCTGGTCTTATCAAGTAATTGTACGCTCATGTCTCCTCCTGACCTGTCCACTCTGTCTCAAAGCTGACATTATTTTAATAATTTTTATTTCATGTCAACTAAAATACTATCATACAGTTGTCAGAATTTCAACAGGAAAAAGTAAAAATTCTTATTGTTTTAACATTTACATGCTTACTGTTTTTTTTCTGTGTATCCGCAAGCCTGATCTGCACATACCAGCTTGTTTCCTTTTTCCAGCATAATGTTCCCGCACTCAGGACATTTCTTTCCAGAAGGCTTCTGCCACGCCATAAAATCACATTCGGGATTGTCCTCACACCCATAATATTTTCTGCCCTTTTTCGTCTTTCGAAGTACAATCTCTTTTCCGCACTTTGGACAGGAAACCCCGATTTTCTCAAGATATGGCTTTGTATTCCGGCATTCCGGAAACCCCGGACACGCCAGAAAACGCCCATGAGGTCCATATTTAATTACCATATTCCGGCCGCACTCTTCACAGACAACATCCGTAACTTCATCTTCCAGCTTCACCTGTTCCAATTCTTTTTCTGCGTTACAGACCGCCTCATCTAAATCGGGATAAAAGTTCCGGACCACTGTTTTCCAGTTCACTACGCCTTCCTCTACCTTGTCCAGCAGCGATTCCATATTAGCCGTAAAATTTACGTCCACAATACTCGGAAATGCCTGGAGCATGATGCTGTTGACTACTTCTCCCAGCTCTGTAATATACAGGTTCTTATTTTCTTTCGCCACATAACGCCTGTTGATAATTGTCGTAATTGTAGGTGCATAAGTACTCGGCCTGCCAATTCCCAGCTCCTCCAGGGTTTTTACAAGCGCCGCCTCTGTATAGTGAGCGGATGGCTGCGTAAAATGCTGTTTGTTTTCAAACTCTTTCAATATCAGCTGTGTATCTGTCTCAAGTCCTTTTATCAGCACATTCCCTGACTTCTCCTCGTCGCCATCCTGCACATAAACATTCATGAATCCGTCAAACACCAGCTTGGATGCAGACACGGTAAACCGATAATTCCCCGCCCCGATTTTCACCGAAGTCGTCTCATAACGGGCATTCTCCATGCGGCTTGCAAGAAACCGCTTCCAGATCAGCTGATACAAACGGTATTGATCACGGCTCATAGACTCCTTTATGTTGAATGGAGTCCTGGTCACATCGGAAGGGCGTATTGCCTCATGGGCATCCTGGATTTTCTTCCCGCTTTTCTTCTCCGGCTGCGGCTCAGCGGCATACTCACTGCCGTACTGCTGTTTCACAAACTCCCTTGCAGCATGGTCTGCTTCCTCGGAAATACGCGTAGAATCCGTTCTTAAATAAGTGATAAGACCTACTGTCCCATTCCCTTTAATGTCAATTCCCTCATAAAGCTGCTGGGCTATCCGCATAGTCTTCTGTGTAGAAAAATTCAATACTTTAGACGCTTCCTGCTGCAGCGTACTGGTTGTAAACGGAACAGGCGCTTTCTTCACCCTCTCACCTTTTTTCACATCAAGGATACGATATTCTGCGCCCTCCAGTTCCTTCAAAATCCTGTCCAGCTCTTCCCTGGAATGAATCTGCACTTTCTGTTTATCCGTCCCGTAGAACTTCGCAAGCAACGGTTTCTTCTCGCCCGGCACCTGGAAAACAGCATCCATCGTCCAATATTCTTCCGGGATAAATGCATTAATTTCCTCTTCTCTGTCGGCAATCAGCCGCAAAGCCACGGACTGCACCCGCCCGGCGCTCAGCCCTCTTTTCACCTTCGCCCACAACACAGGGCTGATTCGGTATCCCACCATACGATCCAGGATTCTCCTCGCCTGCTGGGCATCCACTAAATCCACATCCAGCTTCCGCGGATGCTTCAGCGAATCCTTCACCGCACTTTTTGTAATCTCATTAAATGTGATACGGTTAATGCTCTTTTCCTCTAACTTCAACGCTTTTGACAGATGCCATGAAATTGCCTCGCCCTCCCGGTCAGGGTCAGTCGCCAGAAACACTTTGTCCGCTTTTTTCGCAGACTTACGGAGTGCGGCCAGAATATCTCCTTTTCCCCGGATGGTGATGTACTTCGGCTCATAATCCTTCTCCACATCAATTCCAAGCTGGCTTTTTGGCAAATCCCGCACATGCCCGTTAGAAGCCGCCACCTCATAATTGGCGCCCAGAAATTTCTTGATTGTCTTTACTTTCGTCGGTGACTCCACAATCACCAGATATTTAGCCATGTATATCCTCCCATGCATACGTGTCATACTTGTCTCACATAATGATTCTTTCTTGGTTCTTCAACGTATCCTTTCATCTCCAGGACAGTTAATCCCGCCATCACTTCCTGAACCGGAAGCTTTATGTCCGATACTATCTCCTGCAGACTTTTGGGATGCAAATCCACACAACTATACAACAATTCTTCTTTTGTTTCAAGTGGCTTTCGAGGTTTTTTATTTTTCCTTTTTTCTTTTTTATGAAAATTTAAGACGGAAAGCAACTCGCTCTCCGATATAATAATCCCGGCGCCCTGGCAAATCAGGCGGTTGCACCCTGCGCTTAAAGTATCTCCTACACGTCCGGGCAGCGCATAAATATCCTTTCCCTGCTCCAATGCCAAATCAGCAGTTATCAGCGACCCGCTGCTTTCTTTTGCTTCAATTACCAGCACACAGTCTGACATTCCGCTGATTATTCTGTTTCTCATCGGAAAATGCAGTGCAAGCGGTTCCCTGCCCGGCGGATATTCAGAAAGTATACTTCCGCCTTCTTCCAGCCTCCGGTAAAGAGGCAGGTTTCTCCGGGGATAACATACATCCGCTCCGCATCCCAGAACTGCCAGACTCTCTCCCCCCGCTTCCAACGCCGCCGTCTGGGCATATCCGTCAATTCCCAGCGCCATACCGCTGACAACCACCGCGCCGCATTCTGCCAGCGCCGCCGCCAGACGCTCTGCCATCTGCTTTCCATAATAACTGCACCGCCTGGCTCCCACAATCCCTACAGTTTTCCTATCATCTTCCGGAAGCTTCCCTTTGAAAAAGATTCCAAAAGGACAATCTGGAATTCCCTTTAACCGCTTCGGAAACTCCTCCTGTCCGGCGCTGATAAAGCTTATTCCCTTTCTCTCCAGTTGATGCCTGGTTTCTTCTTTATCCCATCCTGCCCGGCTTTTCAGCAAACCTGTTACCTGTTTCCCGGTCAGGCATCCACTGTCCTGCAGAGCTTTTCCGGACGCTTGGAACACTTCCCGCGGACTTCCAAAATACTGTATCAATTTCGCAATATGCGGGCGATACAGCT
This sequence comes from Hominisplanchenecus murintestinalis, assembly GCF_943193015.1. Classification (NCBI taxonomy): domain Bacteria; kingdom Bacillati; phylum Bacillota; class Clostridia; order Lachnospirales; family Lachnospiraceae; genus Hominisplanchenecus; species Hominisplanchenecus murintestinalis. The sequence goes on along the minus strand of NZ_CALPCM010000005.1, from coordinate 29,151 downwards.
CTTTTTGACAACAGAGCCACAGCCAGTAATCTTCCATAACATTTCCTTCTAATCTTCTTACTTCTGTCACGCCGCCTGTCAGCTCCTCTCAAATCCAAAACTTTCTCTCTGCGGCACGATAACAAATCGCTTCCGCTATGTGGCTGCACCGAATGCCGGCGCTTCCCTCCAAATCAGCAATCGTCCTGGACACCTTAATAATCCTGTGATATGCCCGCGCACTCAGTCTAAGCTTCTTAAATGCTGACTCCAACATCTGGTTCTCCTCTTTTCCCAACGGGCAATATTTCCGGATATCCTCAACCGACAAATCTGCATTAAAATGTATCCCCGTTCCTGCATAACGCCGTTTCTGCACCTCATGGGCACGGACGACGCGTTCCCTGATACTCTCTGACGATTCATTCTCCCTGCCGGATACAAGCTGTTCATATCCGATCTCAGGCGCTTCTATGCTGATATCTATCCGATCAAGAATAGGCTGGCTGACTTTCCCCAGATAATGATGTACTTCCGCCTCCGTACACGTACACCGTCCATCCGGATAATAACCGCATCTGCATGGGTTCATGGCTGCCACCAGCATAGTATTTGCAGGATAAACAAAGCTTCCGCTCATGCGGCTGATACACACCTGATGCTCTTCCATAGGCTGGCGCAGGATTTCCACTGCTTCCCGCCGAAACTCCGGCAGCTCGTCCAGGAACAGCACTCCTCTGTGGGCAAGGCTGACCTCCCCCGGCCTGGGTATCTTCCCGCCCCCCGCCAATGCCTGAGGTGAGATCGTATGATGTGGCGCCCGGAATGGGCGTTTTTTGATAAGAGGCTCATTTTCCCCAAGCATCCCTGCCACGCTGTAAATTTCGGAAATCCCAAGGCTTTCTTCCAGGCTCAGCCCCGGCAGGATTCCCGGAATGCATTTTGCCGTCATGGACTTCCCCGCGCCCGGTGGTCCTATCAGCAGCAGATTATGCATCCCTGCTACTGCGACCTCTGCCGCCCGTTTCACCGCTTCCTGTCCATTTATATTTTTGAAATCTTCCCCATTGTCCGCCTTACTGTTTTGTAATACTGCTTTCATATCAAATACTGCCGGGATAATATCTTCCACCCCGTTCAGATAATCAATTACCTCCCTAAGACTGGACACGCCAATCACACGGATTCCTTCTATAACTGCTCCTTCTCTCTCATTTGCTTTGGGAATAATGCAGCTTTTCAATCCCTCCCGCGCCGCACGGCGCACCATGGGCAGGATTCCCCGTATAGGGCGTATCTCTCCATTCAAACTCAATTCTCCTGCAAACAGCACGTCCTGCAAAGCCTCCTGCGGGATATAACCATAAGCAGCCAACACTGCCACTGCTATCGGCAAATCATACCCCGAACCGTCTTTACGTAAATCTGCCGGGGATAAATTTACGGTCACTTTTCTAGGCTGCAGGCGAAGACCGCTGTTTTTCATAGCTGTCTTTACCCTTTCCTGCGCTTCTTTCACCTGGGACGAGAGGTATCCTACCATAAGAAACATCGGAAGCCCGTCCCCTGCGTCGGCCTCCACATAAATAATTTCTGCTTTAATGCCGCAAATCGCAGCTGACTGTACAATGCTAAACAACATTTCCTCCTTTTTTATTTTCGTGTTATAAATATTATGTTATGTATCTTTTTGATTATATTATCAGGATTTTATGAAAAAAGCAAGTACAAAATCACATAATCTTGTACTTGCTATAATATTTCACAGCGCTTCTATTCTGAACTGCTTTATTTCTTTAATTTTATTTTCTTTGCTTTGCTCATCAGACTTACCTGGTTCTTATCCTGTATCACAATTTTATAATAATAAGTTTTGCCTTTCTTTACTTTTTTATCAAGAAAACCTGCTTTAGATTTTCCAAGAACCTTTATCCTGGTATAACCGGAACTCTTTTTCATCGAACGGTATATGATATATTTCTTTGCGCTCTTAGACTTCTTCCAGGTCAATTTCACTTTCTTTCCAAATACTTTTGCCGATTTAAGCTTCATAGTTTTTGCCAGCGTAAGTTTCATCCTGGTGCCTGCATCACTTTTCATACCGTCTGCCGCAACTGCTACTGCATAATACTCTGCACTCTTCTTGTTAAGTTTTTTATCAGTAAACTGACCATTCTGCGTAGTTCCTGCCAGAGCAGTTTTGCCGCCCGCAATCCGGTAAATTTCATAGCTTACCGCTTTCTCTACCGGTGTTACCACAACTTTCACTTCTATACCTTGTTTGCCTGCCGCACTTTTTACACTTCGAAGCGCCGGTGCTGCGGGTTTCAAATTAGCCGCCGGATCTTTTTCCTCTTTTAAGCTCCCGGCTGTCTGCCGCAATTTGTTTAATAATTCTGTCAGTGTCCTTATATCTGCAGTCTCATCTGCCCCCTTTGCTGCTTCATATGCTTTCACAAAAGCGTTCCAGCTCTCCCCAGTATACTTCTGCTGCCCTGTTTCGTACTTTCCTCTTGCCTTAGAAAGTTCTTCTTTCAGTTTCCCTTTGATTTCTTCCCTTGCATATTTTTCAGCATTCATTTTTATCGCTGCAATCTTATTCAATGCTTCGCTAATCTGCGCTGTCGTCAGCTCACTGCTGGACGCCAGCAGTTTTGCCTCTTCAATTGCTTTCCGATACTCCGCCTGAAATGCTTCTGTAAAGCACGAAATATCCTGCTCCTCAGCTTTGGAAATTTCTGTAAAAAACTCTTTCTTCTCCTCATCTGTCGCTGTAACAGCTTTCAAGTTCCCGGCTGCCTGCTGCAATTCGCTTAATAACTCTGTCAGCTTCTCTATATCTGCAGCCTCATCTGCTCTTTCTGCCTTTTCATAGGCTTCCACAAAAGCATCCCAGCTCTCCTTAGTGTAATTCTGCTGTCCTGCTTCGTACGTTCCCTTTGCCTTGGAAAGTTCCTCTTCCAGTTTCCCTTTGATTTCTTCCCTTACATATTCTTCGGCATTCGCTTTTACCGCTGCAATCTTATTCAATGCCCCGCTAATCTGTGTAATCGTCAAACCATCACTGGACACAAGCGATTTCGCCTCCTCAATTGCCTGCCGATATTCTGTCTGAAAAGCTTCTGTAAATCCCGAAATATCCTGCTCTTCAGCTTTCAAAATCTCTGTCAAAAATTCCTGCTTTTCTTCATCTGTAGCTATAAGATTGGTATCTTTAACAAGCAATGCAGTAAAAGTAATCTCTTTACTGGTTACCGCATGCTTTGCGCTGACTTCCGCCTGATAAGCCCTTTCTGTATCCAATCCGTCCAGCCGGATGACTCCGTCTTTAACATACGCTGCACGTTTAGAAATCTTCTTTCCTGTTTCATCCGTAAGCGTAAGCGTCACATCCATAAGACCTTCCCTGTCATTCAGCCCATATTCATCGTCTTCCACTTCCTCACGTGTCGCCTTAACATTATCCGCATATGCCGACACCTCACTCATTGCAAAACTTGCTTTTCTTCCCCTCTGTGTCACAGATACTTCCGTTGAATTACTTTCTGCCCAATCATTCAGTACAAATTTGTAATTTGCAATCGCAGACGTAGGATTATACAGCCCTAATTCTTTAATAATCTGCTGGAACATAAATATATTTCCCCTGCCATTTGGATGTACGTTATCTACCAGCCAGCAATAGGCGCCCGTTTTTGCTATATTGTCATTTCTTACATTATTCTTGTAATCATTCCATGCCTGCCTGTGGTTCACGACTGCAATATTCAATCCTGGAATCTCCGCTCGCATTTCACTTGCTACATCGTAAATCGCTGCAAACTTAGGCTGGTATCCTGTATGGGCGTCTCCATGAGGCAGGATCATTTCACTTGGAACACGGAGAACAATGCTGCTCTCATTATTATTCTCATGTATTTTTCTTACCAGAGTTTTGTAACGTTCTTTATATTCTTCTACTGTAAGACTTGCTTTTGACGCCGCTCCTTCCTCACTCACCGCATTCTCACCATTATAGGAAACATCGTTTGTCCCCAGCATAATCATCACCACATCCGGCTGATACCGTGTAAGACGCGCCTCCACTTGTGCCAGCGTAGTAGTCAGCGTTGCATTGCTTACGCCTGTATTCAAAACAATGTCATCCGCACGCCCCTGCTCATCCAGATACTTTGCAAACATCTGAGGCACATTGTCATAACCGCTGGTTACAATACCATGAGTAATGCTGTCGCCCATAAACAGCCAGGTCATTGGCTCTTCACAGCTAAACAGGCTCTGTATCTCCTCATTGACTGAAATATTCCCCTCTGTATACTCCTGGGAAATCCCCTGCCCATTAACAATATTTCTAATTTTTACCGGACGGTAAGACTCTTTTATGCTGCCGTCAGCTTTTCGGCTGCCGTCATAAACATGAAGTATATATTCTTTTCCCGGTAAAAGGCCATCTACAGTAAAATTCAAATTTCCATCCTGAATCGTGCCGGAAATCTCCTGCCCGTCTCCGCATTCCAGCATATAGCTAAGCTTCGCCGTCTCCCCACTGATCGTCTCGCCATCTACTTCTACAGAAATGGCGGCGCCATCTGATATTACCCTCTTAACTTCAGTCTCTGTACCGTCTGCATTCTTCTTTGCCAACGTGTAAGAGCCTTCCGCCAAAGTATTTAATGCATAATTCGTCACTGTATTACTTCCCACTGCTGTTTTAATGGCATTCGCCACTGCCTGATGGCCAAGCGGAGCGAGCGTGCCATCCGCATTTATATAAGAAGTATTGATACCGCCCAGATCAACTACTTTGACGCTATCTCCGACCACCTCTGTTAGCGCCGTTTTATAAAGCGCGATATTAGCATTATCCTCCTCCCCTTTTGCGGGATAAGGCGTCAGCAGCAGCGGAAGCTTCCCATCACTTTTTATTTTCTCCAGGAGCTGCTGCAGGTCTGTCTTAAATTTCTCAACTCCCGCCTGCCCCTTACGGTAATCTGCAGCGCCTATCATAATTCCAACCGCTGAAGTACCAAATGCTTTAATCCGGGTATCATACTCACTCAAGATCTGAGCCACATCCGCATCTTTTCTGGACGTGTTAAATACAAAACGGCCACGCTCAATATAATTATATCCGGCTGTAGGTCCGGCATCGCGGAACTTGTCCTCAAACAGTCCTACCCAGTTACGTGTAAAACCATTCACCCGAAAATCAGCCACCGCTTCCGTACCTCCGGTAAACAGCCATGTTTTGCCGGTCTTAGCCATATACATAGTGCCAAAGTTGGTAAAATCTCTATCACGCATACTGAATCTTTGAAGTTCTTCCACGCTGTACGCTTCATCCAGCACAGTGATAAAATCAATCTGTCCATTAAACGCCGCTTTTCCGGATATATCGCCATTCCCTATGCTTACCATACTGCCGCCGCCAATCTGGAATGCGGTATACGGCGTATTCTTCCTCTGGTTAAAACCAGTTATTCCCACCTTCCAATTGTTAGGCGCATAAATCTCTTCCCCGCCGTCAACTACCATTCGGACATTTTCCGGGACCAGGCCCTTTGACGCCATAAAACTGACAGCTATCGTATGCCATTTGCCGCTTGACATATTTCCTGCACCTACAAAATTCGCCTTTAAGCCTGCACTCCTGTCATTTCGAAATATAACCCTCAGCTGTCCGCCTTTAACTCCAAATGCCATATTACTGCCATCATACGCTGAAGTGTTCGACCCCGCTCCAAACAACATTCCATTCTGCTCACTGGTCTTAAACCGTATAATCAGGGTTTGATCTTTGTCACTTGCCAAAAGGTTATTAAATACTTCTATGTATTTCCTGTCACCCTCATCCGTGGAATAATTCAGCGCAGTATTCCCATCAAAAGTCTGCCCTGACAAATCCATGTCAAACCCTGTCTTTACCGCTCCTGCATACTTTTCCCTGGCTTTTTGCCTCACATCTTCCAGCGTAACTTCTGCTTCTGATGCCTGAAAATCCCCCATCTCCAGAGCCGTCTCTGATGCCTCCGCCTTCAACGGCATCTGCCACAATGGCAGAGAAACTGCTGTCATGCCCAATGCCAGGCACAACGAAACCATCTTTCTTTTCATTCTACTGCTCAAAATCATACTCTCTTCCTTTCTGTACTTAAAAATTACATTTCCAATGCCTGACGCCGTACAAAAACACTTTGCACAATATTATTTTAATTATATCACACTTTTCTGGCATTTCCCACAAATTATAAAAAATTATTCTTTTCTTAATATATAGAAAAACAGCCGGGAATATCCCCGGCCGTTTCACTCTTTTCCCCTGTCTTCAAATCCGCTCTGGTCTGCCTATACGCTATGCTGATGGGCATATTTTTCTTTTGTTGCCATGCCGCCGCGTATATGGCGTTCCTGTTTGTTCACGTCCAATACTTTTCTTGTCCGCGCCGCCAGGTCTGCATTGATCTGCACAAGGCGGTCTGTTACGTCTTTATGTACCGTACTCTTACTAATCCCGAACTTTTTTGCCGTTTGTCTCACCGTCGCCTTTTCTTCAATAATATAATTTGCTATTTCAATTGCACGTTCTTCAATGTAATCCTTCATCAGGGAATCCCCCGCAAAACTTATTTCTACAATCTATGCGGGGGAATGAAGCCGTATTCTTATTTAACCCTTTCCCCATAGCTGCTTTTAAAATCATATACCCAAAAAGCCGCTATGTTCTATTTCTTTAATTTTACTTTTTTTACCGCAGAATACTTCCCATATATCTTAACTTTCCCTGCTTTTCTGTAAGCTCTTACACGGAAACGTACTATCCTTTTACTCTTTACTGTTTTCTTGTAGCTTTTTACCGTCTCCGGCTCCGCAAGCGGTGTTGCTTTTAACTGTAACGCGCCATTTTCCAGAAAAACATTTTCGTTTTCCAGTTTTCCCTCCTCTGTTTTGGCAGTGTTATACTTGTGGCTTCCATTTTCCGGTGTATTCCCGATTCTCCATTTTGTATCGTCCAGGTATTCTCCGTCAAATTCATCATTCCAGACCAATTCATATCCTTCATACTGTGTGATCTCATTTTCTGAATCCTGTCCTCCCACTGCTTCCACAAAGCCAAAACTGTTTCCCAGCACTGATGCCGCAAAAAACAGCGCCGCTCCTGTAATTCTCACATCTCTTCTTCGCATATTTTTCATTTTTTCCGAAATTACAATATTTCAAAAGCATTATATCATACTTTAACTCTTTTAAATGGAAAAAAAATTAAAATATTTGCAATACTTTAGGCATTTTAAACAGTCAAAAACCCCGCTGCAAGCAACGGGGCATCAAACTTGAAGCGCCCCAAGGGGCGGGGTATTTGACCCTCGCGGCAGTCGCCAAATGCCTGCAAGCAGTCACTTGGCTCGTTGCTCGCGGGAATAAATATAAACTTATTCCGTTAGAGTCTAATACATAAAAAAGATGCGGGTACTTTTTCCGCATCTTTTCTCATATCTTTTATATCCGGTTTCTCCCCAATATCTGAATCATCGGCGAATAAGACACGCCATAAATTCCCGGTGAAGTCCCGGCAAACTGAAGCTCCGGGTCATAGTACAGACCATCGATAGACACGCAGGCATGACGGGTCAGCCCATCTGCCGCGCCGTCCCGGCTTCCACGGACACGCCCGCGCACCACATAAGGCTCATACCCAATGACCTTTGCCAGCATGGCAAATCCACTGGCAAAATTATAGCAGTTTCCGCCCCGTCTGTCATAGATTTCTATAGCGTAGTCGTACTCCCAGCCCTTGTACGCTTGGAAGCTCCTCCAGGTAACATACGTAAGGTTCGAACGGCTGGACATATAGTCAAATGCCGCCCGCAGTTTCTGGCTTTTACTCATTCCGGGGCTTGTAATTGAATCCAGGAGTTTCTCCGCTTTTTCCAAAGCCTCCTGTCTGGCAAGCTCCGTCCTGCCGGCTTTCGCATAGCCTTTCTTATTTATCATAGCAGGAGCATCAGCCCCCCTGCCGTCCACCGCCATTTCCCTCTGGATTCCATTAGTACTCCTCCGTCCGCACACTTCCGTCAGAATACGTAATTTCATAATACCCGTGGCCGCTTCCATCGCAGTCATCGAACGCCTGCCGGCTAACTTCATACACCCCGCCGCCAGAGGGCGCTGCCTGGGGCTGTGCCGCCTGTGCAGCAGCCTCAGCCGCCGCTTTTGCAGCTTCTTCAGACTTTACTGCCTGGTCTGCCTCTTCTTTGGAATCGGTCAGGTAATCTTTCACCACATAACCTTCTTTGTCTCCCAGCTTTACTTTACACCATTTACCATCTTCAGGGACTGCCGTTACTTCATCACCCAAATGCGCCACTGCTACTGCTTCAGAAGAAGCGTCCGCTGTCTGGCGGATATATACATCGCTGACCACATACATAGTTTTTGGTTCCGCTGCTGCTTCCTCCGTAGCTTTCTCTGTTTGAGCCGCTGTTTCTGTCTCGCTCTCTGTTTGCGTTTCTGGCTCTGTTTCTTTCTCTGTCACCTGCTGCGTTTCCGTCTCTGCCACACTTTCCGTCTGTGTCTCTGATGCTTTCTCTGTCGCCTTTTCTTCAGCGCCTCCACATGCTGTCACCATACAGCCTGCTACCGCCAGTGCACAAAATACCATCAACCATTTCCTTCTCATCTTTTCTCCTCCTTATAAAATAATTCTGCCTGTATAAATTCTCTGCCAGCCATCGTCCTTTTGGACAAGAACTGAAATCTCCTCTGCCCCCTGCTGCCATTTCTCCAAAAGATACAGCACAAATCCGCTGTCACTATGCCCTTTCTCTGTTTCCAGGCTAACCGGAAATGCCTCATACATATTTCCTTTCACTTCTATACAAATGCGGGAATCCGTTTCCAAGGCATTCCTATCAATCACGCCGCTCAGTTTCACATAGTTTCCCTGCTGCTCCGCTTTCAACTCTGACACTTCGCCTTCTCTTTCCGAAATATCTCCTTCCGGAAGCATCAGGGGCGCCGGCATCTGCGGAGGATTTTCCGCCATCTCCGGCAGAAAACGCTCTGCCCTTTCCACAATTACCGTATCTGCCCGGTGCTCTGAAAGCTCCTCCATCCGATAAGGAATCCCCCTTGAAAAATATGCGTTGGCATATTGATTTGCTAAAAACGGAAGCAGGGCATTTCCAAAAGAATCCCTGTACATCACCAAGCTTCCCTCTGCGGAAGGATTTACTGTAGTAATCCTGGAATCAAAGTTGCTCTCCACCTCGCCTACATAAGCAAACACATCATTATCATAATAAATTTCTTCCTCCGGCGTCAGTGCCAGGGGATAAAGCATTTTATCCAAATCCCCTGTAAAATCTTTCCTCGTCTCGCCGGGTGCTTCTACATATGGAAGATGTTCTCTGCCAAGAGCTGCAAGCAAAGTATCTGCTGCCAGCGCCGCCCCTTTATTATTCCAATGGGAATCCTTTTTATGGTAAAGCACTTCTTCCTGCTCCGCAAATACCTGGGAAAGCGCTGCATAATGAACTCCCTCTTTCTCAAGCCAGGGGACAATACGATCCATATTCTTTTCATCCGAAACTTTCAAACTGTCATAGTAGGGCATATGCTCTCCGTACAGGCTGTTCTTATTCGGTGCAATCGTAAATAAGAAATCCGCCCCCTGCCGCTCCGCATACTCCTGCATCATAGACAGAGAGTGCGCCACATTAAACAGCGCCCTGTCGCTCATCAGCCCCGCCCCCAGATAATCATTCAGGGAATCCTGATAATACAGCCAGCCGTCCGTTCCCTGAATCACACTTCCTGCTGCCGAAACACCAAAAATCTTTCCCTGCATCAGCGCATTCACCGTGACCAGTTCCTGCCGGAATCCGAAATGATCCTGAAACCACTCGCCTGCATCCGACAGGAAGTCCGGATTCCATCCATTTTCGTCTTTCAGCGCCGGGGCTTTTGCACGCGTCCGGTTCTCGGAAACCTCTTCCCGTTCCGGCACCGCCAGACCTGCCACCGGAAACAGGCAGATTGCAAAAAAGAGTACCGCATACAGAATATATTTCTTCTTCATTTTGCCGCCCTCCTAAAATCTGAAATAGATGAACGGGTTATACGTTCCGCCAGCCAGATTCAGCATACACAGCGCCAGCCCCGCCAGGCTGCACACATAGGCGAGCGTCTCATAACCCCTCCGCTTTTTCCATTTCCCGCATACAGGAAAAGATGCTGTACAGGCCGCTGCAAAAGTCACAAGATAAAGCGGGGTAAGCTGCTGAAGACAAAGACTCAAAGAACTGCTTCCTGCGGAAACTCCGATAAACATATTTTTCACCCACAAGAATCCCTGTCCTATCGTGTCTGCGCGGAAAAATACAAACCCGATGCACACTACCAGAAGTGTATAGACATGCATACATGCCTGTTTTACCCTGCCGCCTTTTTTTCGCAGCCACGGAATAAATTCTTCCAACATCAGGAAAAATCCGTGGTAAATCCCCCAAAACAGGAAGGTCACATTTGCTCCGTGCCAGATTCCGGTACATAAAAATACAAGAAACTTGTTGATGCAGGTGCGCGCCCTGCCTTTCCGGTTCCCTCCCAGCGGGATATACAGGTACTCCTGAAACCAGCTTGACAGAGAAATATGCCATCTGCGCCAGAATTCCCGGATACTGGAAGCGCCGTAGGGATAACGGAAATTTTCTTTAAAATGAAACCCAAACATCCATCCTAACCCTATTGCCATATCACTGTATCCGCTGAAATCAAAATAAATCTGGAACAGATACGACAGCGCGCCGACCCAGGCGGCGGCCATGCCGATGCTCCCCGCCTCTGCTCCAAACAGAGTATCCGCAGCCAGCGCCATCACGTTCGCAATCAACACTTTCTTTGAAAGCCCCGCGATAAAGCGGCGGATGCCCTTTGCCACACGTTCTGCTGTCTGCTTCCGCTTCCCAATTTCCAATTCCACATCATGATACTTGACAATCGGTCCCGCGATGAGCTGCGGAAAAAAAGATATGTAAAGCAGCACCTTCCCAAAATTCCTTTGCGGAGGGTTTACCCCCCGGTATACATCAATCACATACGACATTGCCTGGAATGTAAAAAAGGAAATCCCTATCGGCAGCCGTATCTGTGGCACCGGAACTGACGTCCCCGTAAGAGAATTCAAAGTTTCCGCCAAAAATCCTGTATATTTGAACACAAGCAAAAGCGCCAAATTCATACTAACCGCCATTCCCAAAAGAAGCTTCCGCTTCTTCCGGAAACGTGACACCCCCAGAGCCCACAAATAGTTCATAAATGCTGAACCAATCATCATAAACACATAAATCGGCTCGCCATACGCATAAAATGCCAAGCTGGCTAAGAGCAGCATCGCATTCTTTGCCCGGATTCCGGGCAGAAGCAGATGCCCAAGGAATACCACGGGCAAAAAAATGCACAAAAATACCAGTGAACTGAATACCATGCCTTACCTCCGCTATGCCCCAAGTATCTGCCACACGATTTCTTTGTCACCGTAGCGGAACGTAAACACAGTGAAATTTTTATAAGTCAAAATTCCGTCGTCTCCTGTCTGTCCCTCCCAGGTCATACAGCTCGCCATATATTCTGCCGAGGACGGTTCGCCAAGCAGAGCTTTCAGGGCCGCCGCATCCGTTCCCTGTACGCTGTACTGCTGCAGGTTCTTTGTCTGCTCAGCATTCTGCTTCCCGTCTTTCCCAAAAGCATACAGTTTCCCTTCAATCACATAGATACCTGTATATGCTTTGCCATTACCCGCAAAGTAGTATGTCTTTTTATACCAGCAGTCCGTTTGCATCTGGCCTTTTTTATTGAAATAATAAGTCTTTCCTTTCACTTTCTTCACTCCGGTATAAGCCGCGCCGTTTTTCCCAAAGTAATATTTCTGTGTCTTGCCTTTAGACTTTATACTTACCCACTTGTTCTTAACTTTCCTGCCCTTTTTGTAATAAAAATATTTCTTTTTCTCTTTTACCACGCCGCTCTTCTTCTCCGCCGCTGCCTGAACCCGCATAGCAGGAAGAACCGCCTCTCCCGGAGCCTGGAAGAAAAATCCCAGCGCCAGCACGGCAATGCCGATTCTAATTCGTTTCATAACCCTGTCCTTTCTTTATCTCCGCCCCCGGCGAAATCATGACTTCTTTTCCAATTGTTAAACAGTTTCACCCTGCGCTAAAACTTCACATTTATTGTCTTGCTCTTTTTAAAGGTTTTCTTCATGGTTTTAACATTCTTCATGAAATATTTCCCTGTACTTTTCGCTCCGAATTTATCCAGGTTCGTATCGCACACATACCATATTTTCCCGACTTTCACCTCACACCATGCATGAGGCTGCCACCGGGATACGTTAAAACCGTTCGTAGTCCCCGTGCAGATTCTTACCGGAAGCCCCGTAGCCTTCTTTGCCAGAAATGCATATACTGCTGCAAAATGATAACAGCTTCCTTTTTTATTTTTTATCATTTCCGCCGCATAAGCTTTCTCCCAGCCTTTTTTACCTGTAAAGCCCATGACACGGGCATAACCGTAAGTCTTTTCTACATATTGAAATAGCTTTTTCAGCTGCTTCTTCTGATTCTTCTCTTTCTTAACCACTTTCTTTACAAGCTTTTCCGCTGATTTCTCCAGGCTGCTCTTTGCCGCGTCAACTGTCACTGCCGGGGCTGCCGCTCCGCCTGCCGCCAGCATTCCTGCCAATGTGAAAACAGCCGCCCGCTTCCCTGTCCATCTTCTCATTTTCGATTCCCTCCTTCTTTACAGCGCTACTACTTATATCAGTTTACAAAATCTAATCAAGCCCATCACTCTATCTCATCTGTATTCCCTGCACTCTCCCCCAAAGTTATCCACTTTAAGTACGCATTCATAAACAAATCCAGGCTTCCATCTAAAACATTGTCCACATTCCCGGTCTCAGCGCCTGTCCGATGGTCTTTTACCATCGTGTAGGGCTGTAATACATAGGAACGTATCTGGCTGCCCCAGCCGATTTCTTTGATTTCTCCCCGGATGCCCGATACTTTCTCTGCATTCTCCTGCTGCTTCAGAAGATACAGCTTCGCTTTCAGCATCTGCATCGCCTTATCTTTGTTCTGAAACTGAGAGCGCTCATTTTGGCACTGCACCACGATATTCGTAGGGAGATGGGTGATTCGGATTGCCGACGAGGTCTTATTGATATGCTGTCCACCCGCACCGCTGGAACGGTAAGTATCAATACGCAAGTCCTCCTCACGGATTTCAATATCTAAATCCTCCTCAATATCCGGCATTACATCACACGACACAAAAGAAGTCTGACGTTTACCCGCCGCATTAAACGGCGAAATACGCACCAAACGGTGAACACCCTTCTCTGACTTCAGATAACCATAAGCATTTTCCCCATTCACCTGGAATGTCACGGACTTAATTCCCGCCTCATCACCATCCAGATAATCCAGCACTTCCACAGAATAGCCTTTCTTATCCGCCCAACGGCAGAACATTCGGTAAAGCATTCCAGCCCAGTCACAGGACTCCGTACCGCCCGCCCCTGCATGAAGGGTCAAGATAGCGCTATCCTTATCATACTCGCCGGAAAGCAGGGTCTTGATACGGATGTTATCATAAGTGCTGATAAAAGCCTCCAATGTCTCCTGAATTTCCGGAATTAAAGAGGTATCATTCTCCTCATTCGCCATTTCAATCAGTGTCTCAATCTCCTCATACTGCTCCTTCAGCGCCTGGAAAGTTTCAATGTCGCTTTTCAGGTCTTTCAGGGTTTTCATTGCCTCCTGAGACTCTTCCGGCTTATCCCAGAAATCAGGCTCTTCCATTTTTCTCTCTAATTCCTGAATCCGCTTCTCCTTGTTAGCCAAGTCAAAGTGAATCCCTCACTTCCACTAATGGTTTTTCATACGTGTTCAATGTATACTTGAACTGATCTAACTCAACCACCGCTTCACCTTCTTTCATTTTTTAATATCTACAAAGAGACCGTTTTTAATAACGGTCTCCTGTATGCACTTCCTATTTTTTCCTTCCGCAGCACTGTTTATACTTCTTGCCGCTTCCGCACGGACATGGATCATTTGGATAAACCTTCTGCTCTACACGCTTTTTGGGCGCTTTCTGCAGGGACTCATCCTTATTCGTTCCTGTTACTTTCGCTACTTCTTCTCTTTCAACCTTTTGCTCAATCCTTACATGGTACAGCAGACGCAAGGTATCTTCCTGGATAGCTGCCGACATAGCGTCAAACATCTCATACCCACTCATCTTAAACTCAACCAGAGGGTCTCTCTGACCATAAGCCTGGAGACCGATTCCCTGGCGGAGCTGATCCATATCGTCAATGTGATCCATCCACTTCCTGTCAATCACTTTCAGCAGCAGCACGCGCTCCAGCTCACGAATCTGCTCTGCCTCCGGGAATTCTGCTTCCTTAGATTCATACAGCTTCACCGCCTGTTCTTTCAGAGACTGCTTCAGTTCATTCTTCTTCATATTCTCCTGAACAGTAACCTTCATAGGAATAATCGGCGTCAGCAGGGACTCAAGCTCATGGATATCCCATTCCTCTGTACCCTGGTCATCTGAAATGCACATATCTACCGTATTATCTACAGTATCAGCAATCATTTTCAGAATCGAATCCCTCATATTTTCCCCGTCGAGCACACGCCGTCTTTCATTATAGATAATTTCACGCTGTTCATTATTTACCTGGTCGTATTCCAGCAGGTTTTTACGAATTCCATAGTTGTTGCTCTCTATCTTCTTCTGTGCATTCTCAATCGCTTTCGACAGCATTTTGTGCTCAATCTGCTCATTCTCCGCTACGCCCAGAGATTTAAAAATGCCCATCAGACGCTCAGAACCAAAGAGCCTCATCAAATCATCTTCCAGCGAAATGTAAAACCTGGATTCTCCCGGGTCTCCCTGACGTCCGGAACGTCCGCGGAGCTGATTGTCAATACGCCTGGACTCATGACGCTCTGTACCGATGATTTTCAGTCCGCCTGCTTCCCTGGATTCATCATCCAGCTTGATATCCGTACCACGTCCTGCCATATTGGTAGCAATCGTAACGGCCCCATGACGCCCTGCCTCGGCCACAATCTCTGCCTCCAGCTCATGGAATTTCGCGTTCAGCACTTTGTGGGGAATGCCCTCCCGTTTCAGCATGCCGCTCAGAAGCTCCGAAGTCTCAATGGTAATCGTACCTACCAGCACCGGCTGCCCCTTTTCATGAGCCTCTACAATAGATTCCACAACAGCCTGAAATTTTTCTTTTTTCGTCATATATACCGCATCATCCAAATCTTGGCGCACTACCGGTTTGTTCGTCGGAATTTCGATAACGTCCATTCCGTAAATATCACGGAACTCTTTTTCTTCTGTCAGAGCCGTACCGGTCATACCGGATTTCTTCGCGTATTTATTGAAGAAATTCTGGAACGTAATGGTTGCCAGCGTCTT
Source organism: Hominisplanchenecus murintestinalis (assembly GCF_943193015.1). NCBI lineage: Bacteria > Bacillati > Bacillota > Clostridia > Lachnospirales > Lachnospiraceae > Hominisplanchenecus > Hominisplanchenecus murintestinalis. The sequence goes on along the minus strand of NZ_CALPCM010000005.1, from coordinate 13,665 downwards.
ACTCTCCCTCTTTACCTTCACATGCTCTTTCGCCTCAATCGCCTGATGAAGCCCGTCAGAGTAGCGTCTTCCCGGCATAATACGCCCGGTAAACTCATCAACAATCAATACCTGGTCCTCTTTTACTACATAATCCTGATCCCTGTGCATCAGATTATGGGCGCGCAGCGCCAGATTGACATTGTGCTGGATTTCCAGATTTTCAGGATCAGCCAGGTTCTCAATCTGGAAAAATTTCTCGACCTTCTTGATACCCTGCGCCGTCAGGTTCACCACCTTGTCCTTTTCATTTACGATAAAGTCCCCGGTCTCTGTGATTTCCTCTCCCATAATTGCCGACATTTTCGTTACTTCTCCGCTCGCCTCGCCTCGCTCCAGCTGTCTCGCAAGAATGTCGCAGACCTCATAAAGCTTCGTGGACTTCCCGCTCTGGCCTGAAATAATCAGCGGGGTCCTCGCCTCGTCAATTAAAATCGAGTCTATCTCATCGATGATCGCATAGTGCAGCTCCCTCTGCACAAGCTGCTCTTTGTAAATTACCATATTGTCACGCAGATAATCAAAACCAAGTTCATTATTCGTCACATAGGTGATATCACACGCATACTGCGCCCGGCGCTCGTCATTGTCCATCTCATTGAGCACGCATCCCACCGTTAGCCCCAGAAACTCATGGACTTTCCCCATCCACTCTGCATCACGGTGCGCCAGATAATCATTTACCGTAACGATATGGACGCCTTTCCCCGCCAGTGCGTTCAGGTACGCCGGCAGCGTGGATACCAGGGTCTTACCTTCTCCTGTCTTCATCTCTGCAATACGTCCCTGATGAAGGATGATACCGCCGATAAGCTGCACTCGGTAATGTTCCATATTCAGCACACGCCGTGCCGCTTCCCGCACCGTGGCAAATGCTTCCGGAAGGATATCATCAAGTGTAGCACCCTCCGCCAGCCTGTCCTTATATTCCCTTGTCTTATCCCGCAGTTCTTCATCTGATAAAGCCTGCATGGTTGAACGCAGCCCTTCGATTTTTTCCACAAGCGGCATAATCATCTTAACCTCACGTTCACTGTGCGTACCGAATATTTTTTGAATCAGATTCATTTTTTTTCTCCTATACTCTCATCTATTTCACGCAAACTACCTAGTATTCTACCACTTTCCCTCAGAATAAACAATAGCATTTTTATGAATAACCTATGAACGATTTGAGCTTTTACGGCATCTTCTGCACAGTTGCTCTCCATTCTTGCCCACGCCCTTGGGATTCTCCATTGACCATTTCATTACAAATTTACAGATAATTTATAGATTTCTTCTTGAAATTCATGTAAAATATGGTATAATAATTGTACGGCATGGCACCCATCAGGTGCCGCAAATTTACAAAAAAGGAGTTGGATATTATGCGTTTTACGATTAGCGGGAAAAATATTGATGTTACGGAAGGCTTAAAGAATGCGGTTACGGACAAGCTTGGAAAACTGGAAAGGTACTTTACCCCCGAAACAGAGATTCAAGTAACTCTGAGCGTTGAGAAAGAAAGACAGAAAATCGAAGTGACGATTCCTGTAAAAGGAAATATTATCCGTTCCGAACAGGTAAGCAATGATATGTATGTATCCATTGATTTAGTAGAGGAGGTTATCGAGCGGCAGCTTCGCAAATATAAGAATAAAATCATCGAGAAACACCAGGACGGAGGAAATTTTAAGAAGGAATTTATCGAAAAAGAAGTTCCGGATGAAGAAGATGTAAAAATCATCCGCACCAAACACTTCGGCATAAAACCAATGTTCCCGGAAGATGCCTGTATACAGATGGAGCTTTTAGGGCACAGTTTCTTTGTATTCACTAATGCAGAAACAGATGAAGTGAATGTAGTATACAAAAGAAAAGGAAATACTTACGGCCTGATTGAGCCAGAATTTTAACAGACTAAATCTCCCGGCAAAAGGAAGATTCTGAAGCTGAGTTTATTTTTGCATATCTTCTTCTGTAATAGAGTCAAAAACCCCGCTGCAAGCAACGGGGTATCAAACTTGAAGCGCCCCAAGGGGCGGGGTATTTGACCCTCGCGGCAGTCGCCAAATGCCTGCAAGCAGTCACTTGGCTCGTTGCTCGCGGGAATAAAAAGGCTGGTAAATACAGTTATTCATACTGCTTTTACCGGTCTTTTTAAATTTAACGCGGTTGCCGATAAGAGGGTGTCTTATTCCATTTCCCTTATCAGGTTCACCATTTCAACCGCCCCCACTGCACAGTCATACCCTTTATTCCCCGCCTTGGTTCCTGCACGTTCAATAGCCTGCTCAATATTCTCTGTCGTAAGAACTCCGAACATTACCGGAACGCCGCTCTCCAGTGAAACTGCCGCAATTCCTTTTGACACCTCGCTGCACACATAGTCGTAGTGGCTCGTGCTGCCGCGGATTACCGCACCCAGACAGATTACTGCATCATACTTCCCACTCTTCGCCATTTTTGAGGCGATAAGCGGGATTTCAAATGCTCCCGGAACCCACGCCACATGGATATCTTCTTCCCTCACATCATGCCGCAGCAAGCCGTCCATCGCGCCCCCCAGCAGTTTCGATGTGATAAACTCGTTAAACCGGGCGGCAACGATTCCGACCCTGATCCCTTTTGATACCAGATTTCCTTCAAATGTTTTCATATAAAATTCCTCCTGTTCTTAAAAATTCAAAATATGCCCCATGCGCTCCTGTTTTGTCTTGAGATAGCGAATGTCATGTTTTGTCGCTTCCATCTGGATAGGAACCCTTTTCGCAATTTCTATCCCGAATTCTGAAAGCTGATAAACTTTATCCGGATTATTTGTCAAAAGCCTCATGCTTTTCACACCCAAATCCCGCAAAATCTGCGCTCCGACATAATACTCTCTCTGGTCTCCTGCAAACCCCAGCGCCAGATTTGCCTCCAGGGTGTCCATCCCCTGCTCCTGGAGCTCGTAAGCCCGCAGCTTGTTAATCAGCCCGATGCCCCGTCCTTCCTGGCGCATATAAAGCAGGACTCCCCGCCCTTCTTCTTCTATCTGCGTCATTGCGGCAGCAAACTGCTGCCCGCAGTCACAGCGCAGCGAACCAAAAGTGTCTCCGGTCAGGCATTCCGAGTGGACCCGGCACAGCACATCCGTGCCGTTACCAATCTCCCCCTTCACCAGCGCCACATGATGCTCACCATTAAGGCGGTTTACATACCCATATGCCCTGAAACTTCCATACTTTGTAGGCAGATCCGTAACCGTCACCCTATCAACCAGCTGCTCATTGCATTTCCGGTAATTCTGTAAAGCCTCAATCGTAATGAATCTGATATTCCACCGCTTCGCCAGTTCCATCAACTCAGGCGTGCGCATCATCGTCCCATCCTCCCTCATGATTTCGCAGCACAGACCGCACTCTTTCAGTCCTGCCAGACGGCACAGATCCACTGTCGCCTCCGTATGCCCATCCCGCTCCAGTACGCCGTTTTTCTTTGCCAGCAATGGAAACATATGCCCCGGCCTGCGGAAATCCTCTGGTTTCACCCCTTCCTCCACACACTTCATCGCCGTGACGGAACGCTCGGCTGCTGAGATTCCCGTGGACGTTCCCACATAGTCAATCGACACGGTAAACGCCGTCTCATGATTATCTGTGTTCTGCCGTACCATCTGAGGAATCTGCAGCCTTCGCACATACTCCTCAGACATAGGCATACAGATTAACCCCTTTCCGTGGGTTGCCATAAAATTAATATTCTCCGTAGTGGCAAATTCTGCTGCGCAGATGAAATCCCCTTCATTTTCCCTCTCTGCATTATCCGTCACCAAAATAATCCTGCCTTTTCTCAGTTCTTCAAGTGCATCTTCTATTGTGTCAAATGAAACCATATTCTCTCCTCCTAAAATCCATACTTCGCTAAAAATTCTTCTGTTATACCGCCTTGCCGCATCTCTTCTGCCGGGCGCAGCAGTTTTTCCACATATTTTCCGATAATATCTGTCTCCAGATTCACTTTATCGCCCACTTGGCGCTCTCCCAGGATTGTCATCCGCGCTGTATGTGGAATAACGGAAACAGAAAATGAATGTCCCGATATTCTCGCCACCGTCAGGCTGATACCATCCACTGTAACAGAGCCCTTTTCTACAATATATCGCAAAATAGAAGGCGGCGCCTGCACCGTATACCAGACTGCCGTATCATCACACTGAATCTGCGTAATCACCCCCACGCCGTCTACATGCCCTGAAACAATATGTCCGCCAAATCTCCCGTCTGCCGCCATCGCACGCTCCAGATTCACATGGATGCCCGGCCTTAATCCTGACAGCGAAGAACGATTTATCGTCTCATGCATCACATCTGCTATAAAAGTATGGGGAAAATACGCCGTCACCGTCAGGCAGATTCCGTTTACCGCTATGCTATCCCCCGCCTTCAAACCTTCCAGAACCTTCTTTGCTCTTATTTTCAATATAGCTGAATACGCCCCTTTTTTCACGCTTTCTACCGTTCCGATTTCCTCAATGAGCCCTGTAAACATCTTGCCTCACCTCACTTTCAACCAAAAAATCCTCCCCCAGACGTGTTATCACGCTGTCTTTCAGAAATACTGCAGCGTCCGGTGAATGAAATCCCCTGCCTTCCACCGGGGTTTTCGCTTCCCTGCCCCCGAATAGCTTTGGGGCAATATATGCCTGTATTTTCTGAACAATCCCACTCTCCAGCGCCGCCCAATTCAGCGTTCCTCCCCCTTCCAAAAGAATACTGTCAATACCGTACCGTCCCAGCTCTTTCATCAACTCTTTCAAATCTACGCATCCCGATTTCTCCGGAACCGCAAGTACGGTACAGCCTGCTTGCTGATAAACTGCATGCCGCTCTTTGTCCGCATTGCAGGTAGCCAAAATTGTCGGCGTTTCCTTAGCCGTTTTAACCACCTGCGCGGTAAGCGGCGTCCTGAGTCTGGAATCACAGATAATGCGTATTGGATTTTTCCCGCCCTCTATACGGCAGGTCAGCAGCGGATCGTCCGCCAACACGGTACCCACCCCAGCCATGATGCCGCTGTACCGATGACGCTGTGTCATTACATGCCTCCTTGCTTCTTCTCCCGTAATCCACTTTGAAGCTCCTGTATATGCTGCTATTTTCCCGTCCAGCGTCATAGCATACTTCATAACTACAAACGGCTCCCTTGTCTGTATGTAATGGAAAAACACCTGATTCAGCCTGTCACATTCTTCCCGCAGTACATGTTCCGTTATGCACACTCCATGTTCCCTCAGCGTCCGGATTCCTTTTCCGGCTACCAGCGGATTCGGGTCGTCAGAACCTGTCACAACCCTCCGAATCCCCGCTTCCAGAACTGCATCCACACAGGGGGGCTGCTTTCCATGATGGCAGCATGGCTCCAGGGTTACATACATCGTCCCTCCCTGCGGCGGTTCCGTGCAGGAACGCAGCGCATTCCGCTCCGCATGGAACCCTCCATACGTTTCATGCCAGCCCTGCCCGATCACCCGTCCATCTTTGACAATGACCGCCCCCACCATAGGATTCGGCGCCGTCCATCCGGCTCCTCTCTCAGCCAGCTCCAACGCCAGCCTCATATACTCCAAATCATTCATTTCCCTACCTCCAAAGAAAACAAAAAGCCCTGAATAAAATATCCAGAGCCAAAGCAGACAGAAATGCGGTTTTATATTTAAAAAGAAAAACTCTGGAACAAATATATTCCAGAGCAATCGCACATATACAGGATTCCATCATCCTGCATCTGTCTGTCATCTTCTTTCATCCAGACTATACTGTCGGCTTCGGAGTCTCACCGAATCATGCCTTGCGGCTCGTGGGCTGTACCACCGGTAGGGAATTCTTGCCTGCGGGACTGCGAACGCCCCGCAGGAGTCACCCTGCCCTGAAGACTTTATTCACTTAAATATTAGTATACACATGATGAATGCCTCTGTCAAGCCACGAAACCAAAGAGAACCATTATTGCTCTTCCAGAATATCCGGCAATTTTCCTTTCAAAAAATAGAGATTCCCCGACGGTATTTCCCCACTTTTGAGAACAATCTCAATATTTACTTCTTCAACGCTCATCCAGCCACTATACAAAGGAAGATATTCCATGCAGTCCAATACGTTCTGAATTTCCTCTGCATCATTCACTGTAGTTGTAGTAGTCTCTCCTTCTCCCTCGCTTCTGTAATCCGTCAGAACGATTCTCTCCACGTCTTTTTCCGTCAGCCGGTGCTCTAAATCAATACCTGCCTTCTCACGCAGAAAAGCGATTGTCTGCTGAAAACTGCTGCAGATGGGATATCCCTCTTCCCTGAAACTGGTAGTCGAAAATCCATATCTTCCTCTTTCCTCCTCAATGACAACGGAAAATCCTATCGTTCCAATCACATGGTTCTGGTAATCCTCATAGCTGATATGGCGCAGTTCCTCTCGATAAATATCCAAGAATTCCTGACACTCTTTTTCACTAAGCTTTAATTCAACATTTCCAAACAGGCTGCTGATATTGATATCTCCTTCCAAATTCGCATCCCGCCAGAAAACCGGATAAATCTTTTCTGCAAACTCAGGAGTTTCAAACAGGGCTTTTATCGTTTCCTGAATATCCTTCTCCGCTACAATATAATTCCGCCGCTCACGTTTTCCATTTCTCAGCTTATACTCCACTGAAATGCTGCGGCATTCTCCGGTGTTTTCCTCTCTCGCGCCTTTTCTCGCCAACTCATAAACGGGGGCAAAATTGTCCAAAAGCGTACTGTCCAGCGCCGCATTGACCGAATATAAATCATATCCTTCTACAAACGGCCTGTAATAGAAGTTCCCATTCAGCCGTTCGTCATAGAAAGCCATCTGCGCCACATCTTCCCTCGCCGGAAGATACGTATCATACCCCATAATATCATATCTGAAAACCAGAGCTGCTCCCAGGGAAAGCGCTACCGAGAGCATCAGGGAAACTTTATTCTTAAATAGCTCCCTCATATTCAGATGGTAGATAAATTCAATCACTGATGACAGAATCACTGACGCGCACACAGTGCCGAAGAAAAACCAATGCATTCCTCCGTCAACTCCTATCATCCGTGAAGCCAAGCCTGCCACCAGCGACATAGGCACTGCAAGCAAAACTTTTATCACGCCTTCACTTTTTGGAAACGCCATAGAGTGATCTGCCGCCTCTGTCTTCCGCACACAGTAAAGCCATAGGGCAATCCCCGTCATAAGCGCTATCCAAAAAATCTGGATTCCCACGCCGATCACCAGCCATTTCTCTTTCGCTTTCATCAATTCTTCTATATAATAGCCCGAAAACGAAGGCGAAAACAGCATAGAGATTTTCTCTGCTGCCGTGTTAGATATATAGGTCTTAAAAAATACGCTTTTCATACCGGCCCACACAAGCAGTACCGCTGGAATATACACTGTAAATACTGCTGTTCCCAGGATAGCCGTCAGCGTTTTCCCCGTCATAACCGTCGCCAGGATAGCCGTCCCATAACCGGCCAGATATTCCAGAATCCGGAAACTTGTCATCCTCACTGCCATAAGAACCACGCCTCCCGTAAGCAGCCCATTTACGGCGCCAACCAGCAGGCACAGCAGCATGCTCACAATAAACGGAACTACAAAAATAATGACTCCAGACACATACTGTACAAAAAAATACTTTTTTCTGGATATCGGAAGGCTATGGAAAAAGTCCACTTTCACCTTAGAATGAAGATAACTGTATCCGCTGATTCCCGCCAGCACAGCAGCGCCAAACGCCAGCACCCCGCCAACGCCGTTTCCCATCCTGACAGCATCCATATAATATTCCTGTACATAAGAAAACTCTGTATATCCGTCGCGGACGCTGTCCATCATTCCGTCAATACTCAGCAGCAGAACAATCGGAAGCAGAATAAAGCATGCCAGAGAGACCAATGCAATCAGCCAGCTTCTGCGTTTAAAATCTTCTTTTAACAGTCTACAAAATGAGATTTTTGATGTCATAACCCGCCACCTCCGTTTCACTGATAAATATTTCTTCCAAAGTCAGCGGAAGTACCTCTGAGAAAATCGGATGCTTATCTTCAATGCTCATCAGAATTTCCTGTTTCGTCCCCCGCGCTACAACAGTAAGCAGAGAACCTCTCTTATCATGCTGCAGCACATGAAGCTCCGTTAAAAGTTCTTCTTCTTTCACCGGGTCCTGAATAACGCACTGTACCTTATGGATATGGAACTTCATATCTTCCAAATCCTTCGATAAAAGAATGCCTCCCTTATACAACAGCCCCACATGGTCGCAGATATCCTCCAGCTCCCGTAAACTGTGGGATGCGATAACAGGCGTAAACTGACGATTCATCAACTCCATCGCAAAAATACTTTTCACCGCCTGGCGCATGACCGGGTCAAGCCCGTCAAACGTCTCGTCACAGAGCAGATATTTTGTCCCTGTACAGATTCCCAGCAGCACAGATACCTGCTTTTTCATCCCTTTAGAAAAACTGTTGATTTTACGGTTCCTGTCCAACCCAAACTTTTCTACCAATTCTTCAAAACGCTCGCTGTTGAAATTCGGATACACAATCTCATAATAATTCTGCATCGTCCGAATCGTGGCATTCGGGAAAAAATACGCTGTATCTGAGAGAAAACACACCTTTTCCTTGGCATGTGGATTCTCATATACATCTTCTCCGTCAATCAAAGCCGTCCCAGTGTCAGCTTTCAGCACGCCGCACAAAATCCGCAGCAAAGTACTCTTCCCGGCTCCGTTTGTCCCTACCAGCCCGAATATGCTCCCCTCCTGTATTGTCGCAATAATATTATCCAGAGCCTTCAGACTGCCGAAGGACTTATTCACGCCGTTAATTTCTATCATAACTGCCCTCCTTAAAATATTCCTCCGCTTTCTGCAGGAAAATTTCCCTCTTCACGTCCAACTCCTTCCCTTTCTTTACCAATCCCTCCAGAGAAACAAAAAAGGCTTCCTGTTTCTTCACTTTCAGTTCACTGTTTCCCGAAACAAAATTCCCCCTGCCCTTTACAGGGTAAATATATCCCTCCTGCTCCAGGACAGAATACGCTTTCTGAATCGTATTCGGATTGATTGATAAATCCACGGCAAGAGAACGGACGGACGGCATCTGGCTGTCTGGCTCTATCGCGCCTGTGATAATTAAGGTCTGGAAGCGTTCCACAATCTGTTCGTATATCGGCTTCCTGTTCTGATAATCAATCACTATCATAATTCCTCCAATTCCTGCCATTTTCGTGTATCTAGTGTACTATGCTTCCTAGTACACTATGGTTATAACATAGAGAGCAGAGCAGGGCAAGGACATTAATGAATACTTAAGGAAGTTAACGGTTTTATGCGGTTTTTCAGGCTTTTTTGTTGCTAATGTGTTGCTAACCGTTCACATTTATCAGGCTGTTTTATGGCTCGTCCCGGGTTCGAGTTACAATTTCTGTCCAGCATTCAAACCTTGAATTATTTCTTTACAATTAGCAGCTATTTATTCTCACCCATATTTTCTTCCCCAAAAACCCAAATATCCGACATATTAAAAACCACAGCATTATTGTTTTCAGAGTATATCCCCGAAAGATAGATATTTCCAACTTTAAATTCTGGTTAAGGAGAATCCTGTCGAAAACAGAAAGATTTTCACAAGAAAGATATTTTTGAATATACTAAAGAAAGGAAGCCAGACATGCAATTTTATAGCTGTTATATATAAGACAAAGGCGAAAAGCTGATTTTACTCAAGCCCTTCGCCTATCATTATCATAGAAGATCCTATTTACAGACTTTTCTTCATAATCTCAAATAAACCTAGTAAAATGAGATTGCCAACAAGTCCAAAGTTACACACACTCCCTTTTTGTTATCTGCAGGATACTTATATGCCAAGCCGTCACGGATTCAACTCCGCAATACGGGTCACTCCCACATAAATCTCCTGAATTTTATACCAGGTACGATAATCTACCACACCTGTCTCCGGAAGCCCAAACACTTCCTGGAATACCCGAACGGCGTTCTGCGTACGCTCACCATAGATTCCGTCAACAGCTATCTTCGGTATCCGGGGATAATTGTTAGAAATAGCATTAAGCTGATCTTGAATCTGCTCTACTTTATCTCCCCTAGTTCCGATATCCAATAGCTCGCCCGGCCAGGAAAGCGGAATTCCTGCAATCTCCTCTGCCGTATTAATATACATACTGCTGCCGTAATAATAGCGCAGAATCTCAATTGCTGAATATCCCTGGTCTCCCAGAGACTTTGACCCCCACTGACTCAACCTGATTGTAATAACGTGCAATATTGTACCTAGCAAAAAACCGATATATATTGCACTAAAAAGTCGTATCTGTGCAAATCCTCTTTCAACTCTTTTAATAACTTACCTAATTTCTTCTTTGTATCCTCTTTATATTTTTTTATTCTGCTTATAAAACTGGAGAAATGCAGCTTTTCGCCGCACTTCTCCAGTTTTTAGAAAAATTCTCTATTTAGATTAGGGAGATTCTAACTCGCATTCATCAATAACAAAAGGCATTTCTTCCGTCAATTTTCCTTTTACTCTAATGAATTCGTTCACCTCGGGCAATTCCTTAATATTTTCTTTAAATCTTCCTGCTACCATTGATTCAGGATTTACATCCCCTTCTGCCCGCATCAATAGAAATGTCTGTGGATTCGGGAAGGAGCCATAATACCCGCTTATTATAATTTCCTGCCCTACTTCCAACCCGTGCTTTTTATAATGCTTGCTGAAAATTTCTTTGCGTTTGTTTCCTATTTCTTCCTGATTTTCTTCTCTTTCATCATCTGTCACATCTTTAAATTCATTGACGCATTCATTCGTTATATCCTCCATAATTTGACTAAATTCTTCTATACTATATTCCGTTTTTGCTTTTTCTCCACAGCTGCCTAGTATTACCAAACACATTAAACTCATTATTAAACATGTAATTTTCTTTTTCATAACGCACTCTCCTCGTAATATTTTTATCATGATATCACATATTCCGACATTTTGCAATTATTAAGTAATTATTGTTCTTACATGAGCGTATTGTTGTTGCTAACCATTAATATTTATCCGGCTATTTTGTGGCCTGTTGGGGGCTATCATACCGCCCGAACCCGGTACTTCCCTTTCACCACAACAGGCAGCCAGCTTTTAGCTTGAATCCTGCTGCTTCTAGCCTAGTTGTGATAGTATATTTTCTTCACTGAAATAATTTACCGAAAAAGAGCGGTATCGCTGCCGCCCCCTTGTCATGGGAGATTTTCGAAAGGAAAGAGCGGTGGCAAGCCCGCCCTTGATTCACTCTAATCTTCCAAGTATTGCTGAATGTGCTCCAGTACCCTGTCTATTTTTTTATTCTTTTTTTCTGTTTCTTCGCTCTCTTTTGCTTCTGTCAAGTCATCTTTAATAAAATTCATAAGTAGTTTCAATTCCTTTTCACTAATTGCCATGTCTAACATCCTCTACCTCGCTTTCTGTATTTCAGATTTACTTGCCTCATCTGATGATACTATTATATCATAATTGGTTACCAATATCAAGCGTTTATTTTCTTTTCTATAATTATTTTGCCCCCTTCAAAAGAAACTAAGACGCTTTTATCATCAGGGGTTACTCCCATCTCCTTTACCATTTCCGCTGGAAGGCTTATTTTATAATTAACTGAATTCTTTCCCGCCGTTCCTCCTGCTTTCGCTATGATTATATTTCTTTCTATCATCTGTATACCTCCTCTTCATTGGTTACCTATCTATATCATAAAGTAATTGGTTGTAGGATTCAAGGAAAATATTTTTAAAAATTTGCAAAATCCGCTTGACTATTGGTTACCAATAATGTATACTAATATCATCAAAGGAAAACAAACAACCTAGTTGCCAGGGTTGGAATAAAAAATATCAAAGGAACGGAGGATATGGAAAATGCAGATACTAAGAGGGACAAAAAGACAAATCACATTGATGGAGTGGAATGAACAACTCGAAAAAGCAAAGAAGCGTCTTGAGAATAGCAAAGAGTGCTATCGGCGTTTCGGCGATGGTGATAGTAAACAATGGATTGCGGAGGATGAACAGAAGGTTGCTGAAATCGAGCAGAAAATAGAAAAGGTCATTGCTTACATGGACGCACACAACATTCAGTAACCACACCACCCACCCGGTGGGGATGCGCCGGGAGAAAGAAGGGAAGATATGACAATAATTTATGATGTAATCGCAAAAAGACATGAAAATTGTACCAGACCAGACGTTGTCCTTTTTTATGATGAAAATAAGGAAACAGCAATAAAATTTATGGGAGATTATGACAAGAAAAACGGATTTACACTTTATGAAAAGGACGGGCGTTTTACCATAGCTGATATAATCTTACGCGAGAGATATTCAACTGGCGAAGAAATAAGCCAGAAATCCTATATTGAAATTTATGACGAATGTGGCAGGAGAAGAAAAGAACAGGCGGCAGGGTAACACCTACCGCCCCTTTTTCATTTATACCGCTTTTACCCGCTGCTGCCCTTTCACCACGACAGGAAGCCAGCCTGATTTAATCTGAATCCAGATACTCCCATTCCAGGCGGTAGTGGCTTTCTTAACCTTCACCACATTGCCCTTTTTCAGTTTGGCTTTATTCCCGGACAGGCGGAGGCACTTTTTCTTTGCCGATGCGGAAAGCTGCGTATACTTTACGTACCCCGCCTGCTGGAACTTGGTGGAAACGCTGTCCCGGATTGCGATATCCTGTGTCAGCTTTACTTTCATCCCAGCTTTCAGCTCCAGTTTCTGTCCGGTATTGAAGTATTCTTCCGCCCTCTGTTTAAACGCTGTCCACGTCCAGCTTGTCTTATACCCGTTGTTATGCACGTATGGAGCCGGACAGGTCTTATTTACGATATCGTAATGGCGCAGTACATTTGTGGATGGGACGCCCAGTTCATGCCGGAGCTTCGCCACCAGCCACGCACACGCCTCTTGTGTCTCTTTCGTAAAGTACCATCTCTTATCCTCCGCGCTGGCCGCGTTCCCGTCGCACTTGCAGCACATTTCAATGCTGATAGTGTTGCTGTTCCGGGCTTCCGGGTGCTTTTGGGTGTAATATCCTGCCGTGCCTACCGCCCAGGGCACGGCATCCAGGCTGCACCTCTGGTAGATAGTCCCGTCCCAGTAAATGTAGTAATGCGCCCCGCATCCGTCTGATGCCAGGTCATGCGCCTGCCCAACTACACCCAGATAGTGGACAGCAATATATCTTTTCTGGTTGCCCCAGCAAGGGACGCTCCTGGAGCTGATGGCATTAATGATTTTATGTGTCATATGGTTCTCCTTTCCTGCTGCATTTTTGCAGCACTAAAAACACCGCCCATTTCTGAGCAGTGTTAGTTTATCGGAAACTTACAATTTCTCCCACTTTCCCCTTGACTACCACGTTATAACGTGGTATAATTTAAACATAGAAAGGAGGTGACAGGAAATGGAGAATAAAATAAACGAGCTGAAAAAAGTGGTTAGTGCACTCATCCAGCTCGCTCTCGAAATTGGAACTCTCTTAGCCGTAATCAAAATGATTATCGAAAGTCTCCAATAAGA